>NZ_MCTY01000233.1:0-244 GCF_002873635.1 Shewanella sp. 10N.286.52.B9 | reverse complement strand
GGGGTTATGCGGTATTTGGCGAAGTCGTAGAAGGAATGGCAGTACTGGAAGCCATGTCATATGTTCCAACTGGCCATAATGCCCAACTCAATTGGCCTGATGTGCCCGTTAAAGAAGTGAAATTGAATAAAGCGACACTACTGAAACGATAAACCTTATAAATTTCATGGTTATAGGTGACTCATTTACGTTACGTAAATTCATCAATTATTTAAAAAAGCGGCGTTAAATATACATTTAACGC
>NZ_MCTY01000232.1:0-366 GCF_002873635.1 Shewanella sp. 10N.286.52.B9 | reverse complement strand
CATCAACGGTGATATCCGCTGGGTCATTAGCGCCCACAATAGTAATGGTCACATCATGACTTGCAGTGCCATCGGCAGAGGTCACAGTAATCGTACGAGTAAGTGTTTCACCGGCTTTAAGTGATTGCACATCGCTGTGAGTGTTGTTTAGCTCATAACTCCAGTTACCGTCAACATCGATAGAGAAGGTACCGTAGTTACCATCAGCCACATCGTCTTGTACTTGGAATACGGCTTCGCTGGCATTACCTGTGCCATCGACATCAGACACGGTTAGCGTGCCAGAGACTGTTTCAAACGTGTTGTTATCCGCATCGGTTGCACCATCTTCAGTGACCGTACCTGCGTCAGAATCGCCATTACCTA
>NZ_MCTY01000231.1:0-51964 GCF_002873635.1 Shewanella sp. 10N.286.52.B9 | reverse complement strand
GAATAATACTGAGTGATCTAGTTCAAATAATATAAATTTATCCCAATATCATCACTATTTAGCAGTGCCATTGAAGGCTAAAGAACTGCAGATACAAAAAAGCCGCCATAAAAGGCGGCTTTTGGCATTAATTGAAATTAGCGTTTTAAGCCTTCATTTAATAAAGGACGCATAATTTTAACTAACTCGGAAGTCACTTTAGGAGAACCTGCAACAATATTACCTGAAGTCATATAGTTATGGTTTCCGGTAAAGTCAGCTACAGTACCGCCAGCTTCACGACAGATTAAGTCGCCTGCTGCGATGTCCCAAGGCTTAAGACCGATTTCAAAGAAACCGTCAAAACGACCCGCGGCAACATAGGCTAAATCAAGTGCTGCTGAACCGGTGCGACGAATGTCTGCACATACAGGGAATACTTCACCTAAGATGTTTAGGTAAGATTCAGTGTGTTGGCGAGCTTTGAACGGGAAACCAGTACCAATAATGGTGCCATCAAGTGTTTTAACATTAGTTACACGTAGACGGAAGTCATTAACTTTAGCGCCTTTACCACGAACGGCAGAGAACAGTTCTTCGCGTACAGGATCGTAAACAACGGCAACTTCAATTTTGCCTTTGTATTGAACAGCGATAGAAACTGCGAAATGAGGGATACCACGAACGAAGTTGTTGGTACCATCCAAAGGATCAACTATCCACACATAATCTTTATTGGTGCCACGGTTTTCACCGTTTTCTTCGCCAACAATCGTATGATCTGGGTAAGATTTACGAATTTGGTATGTAATGGTAGATTCAGCTTCCTTGTCTACACTCGTAACAAAGTCATTTAGACCTTTTGAATCAATCTCAACATTGTCGAGTTCAGTGTAGGCGCGCATAATAGTTTGGCCCGCAGCGCGTGCAGCGCGCGTGGCAATAGTCAGCATCGGATGCATAGCAATCCCCTGGATGTTAAAGAACGAATAAATCAGCGGCATATTATACGCTTTTTGACAGTTATATCAAATGCAGATTTTCATATAACGAATTAATTGCTGCTTGTGTTACTATTCCAAAATAGTTTTTTAAAGAATAAAGTAGTTTCATGCTGAGTAATATACGCGTTGTTTTAGTGGGTACATCACACCCTGGTAATATTGGTTCTACAGCAAGAGCCATGAAAACCATGGGGTTATCAAATTTATATTTGGCTGAACCAAGAGTTGAGCCTGATGGGCAATCTATTGCACTTGCTGCTGGCGCAGCAGATTTAATCCGAGATATCACTATTGTTGATTCTTTAACGGATGCAATCAAAGACTGTAGCTTAGTCATTGCAACCAGTGCCAGAAGTCGTACTTTAGATTGGCCAATGCTAGTGCCAAAAGAAGCAGGTGAAAAACTTGCTCTTGAAGGGATAAAAGGGCCTGTAGCGATTGTCTTTGGTCGTGAGAACCACGGGTTAAGCAATGAGGAATTACAAGAGTGTCATTATCATGTAGCCATACCTGCAAATCCAGAATATAGCTCATTGAACTTGGCGCAAGCGGTACAAATCATTTGTTATGAAACCCGCATGGCCCACCTTGCGTTAGATGAAAAAGCAACGGTTGAAGAAGAATACCCGTTAGCAGAAGACTTACAGCGTTTTTATGTACACCTTGAGTCAACACTAACAAAAACTAACTTCATTATTAAGAATCATCCAGGGCAGATTATGACCAAACTTAAACGTTTATTCGCCCGTGCAAGGGTTGAAACTGCGGAGATGAATATTCTGCGCGGTATATTGACTTCAATCGATAAAAAAGTCGCGAAATCAGACGAGAACAAAGATTCATAACGTTAACGTATTAAGGATTGTTATATGGGCGTGATTGCGCGACTAAAAGAAGATATTGAATCTATATATCACCGCGATCCCGCGGCGAACAGTAGTTTCGAAATATTAATGAACTACCCTGGTATGCAGGCAATTTGGATCCATCGCATCAGTAACAAGCTTTGGAATGCAAATTGGCGTCTGCTATCTCGATGTTTGTCTACTTTTTCGCGTTGGTTAACAGGGGTCGAAATTCATCCTGGTGCGACTATTGGCCGTCGATTCTTTATCGATCATGGTATGGGCGTTGTGATTGGTGAAACAGCCGAAATTGGTGATGATTGTACGCTTTATCATGGCGTTACCTTAGGTGGCACAACATGGCAAGCGGGAAAACGTCACCCAACACTGCAAAATAATGTGGTGGTTGGTGCTGGGGCACAAATTCTGGGGCCTATTACGATGCATGATGGCGCAAGAGTTGGCTCAAATTCAGTAGTGGTTAAAGATGTTGCTAAAGACACTACTGTAGTGGGTATACCTGGCCGTGTGGTATCAAGTCCTTCAGCGCAATCGAAAGAACAAACTGAGCGTAGAAGCGCCATGGCGAAAAAATACGGCTTTGATGCCTATGCAGTGTCGCCAGACAACCCAGATCCTGTTGCCAGTGCCATTGGGCAAATGCTTGATCATATGCATTTAATGGACTCTAAAGTACAAGAGATTTGCCAAGCGGTGCAAACCATGGGCGGTGAAGTCTGTACTGAAAAGCTACCAGAGTTGAATGTTGACGACTTTACTGAAGCTGAACAAGAAGCGGCTGAAAAACGTACTCAAGAAATTGATAAGTTTGACCCGATTATATAATCAGTAGACTTGAAAATGACACAATCGGCACCCACTTATCTGGGTGTCGATTTTTTATTTCTGTACTGCAAATTTTAACAACTGAAGCATTTTTGTAAAAGTAGGACGAATTTATCACAAATTAGGGCTTTTAATGGCTCGCTGGCATTGAATCTTGCACTATAAAAAGGTTAAATAGCCCTGCAAATTTTAAGACCTAAATTGTTAGATGTGAACGAGAGATAATACTTGAGTAAATTACTTGGTTAAATACTTGACTAAAATACTCGGGTATGGTGAAATTGCTCTATGGTTTATGGGAGCAAATAACGTTATGAAACTGACATCAAAAGGTCGCTACGCAGTGACAGCTATGCTGGACGTTGCAATTCACTCAGCTACCGGACCAGTTCCCTTAGCGGATATTTCTGAGAGACAGGGGATATCGCTTTCCTATCTTGAGCAACTTTTCGCCAAGCTTCGTAAACATGGTCTTGTATCAAGCGTGCGTGGTCCTGGTGGCGGTTATCGCCTAGGCCAAGAAGCCAATGATATCTCTGTAGGCATGGTTGTCCATGCTGTTGACGAGTCTGTCGATGCGACTCGTTGTCAGGGAAAAGGGAACTGCCAAAGTGGCACCCGCTGTCTAACCCATTCGCTATGGGGTGACTTAAGTAAACAAATTTCAGATTTCTTAGATGGCATTACACTTGCTGGATTGATGCACAAACGAGATGTTCAATTTATCTCACTAAAGCAAGATGAAATGCAGAATGAACATAGAGTTAGTTTATAATTTCCTGTTCATATATTGATAACTATTTATATGTACGTTGTTAGTAGCCTCCTTTGGGCTACTCAGTACGGAGTGTATGATGAAGCTTCCTATCTATTTAGACTATGCCGCAACAACCCCTGTCGACAAACGCGTTGCCGACAAGATGGTGCAATTTATGACAATGGACGGTGTGTTTGGTAACCCAGCATCTCGTTCTCATCGTTATGGTTGGCAAGCCGAAGAAGCAGTTGATATTGCTCGTAACCAAGTAGCAGATTTAATCAACGCTGATCACCGTGAAATTGTATTTACATCTGGTGCGACTGAATCAAGTAACCTTGCCATTAAAGGTATTGCGCATTTCTATCACAAGAAAGGCAAGCACATCATCACTAGCAAGACAGAACATAAAGCAACGTTAGATGTATGTCGTCAGCTTGAACGTGAAGGCTTTGAGGTCACTTACCTTGAACCAAGTGCAAACGGTTTAATTGCATTGTCAGTGATTGAAGCTGCCATGCGTGAAGACACTATTTTAGTGAGCATCATGCATGTAAACAATGAAATTGGTGTGATTCAAGACATCGAAGCCATTGGCGAATTATGTCGCTCAAAAGGTATTTTCTTCCATATGGATGCAGCACAAAGTGCTGGTAAATTACCGATTGATGTACAAGCAATTAAAGTTGATTTGATTTCAATTTCTGGCCATAAAATGTATGGGCCTAAAGGCGTAGGTGCATTATATGTGCGCCGTAAGCCTCGTATCCGTTTAGAGTCACAAATGCATGGTGGCGGACATGAACGTGGTATGCGTAGTGGTACATTAGCGACACATCAACTTGTTGGTTTAGGCGAAGCAGCCGCGATTGCTAAGCAAGATATGATTGAAGACAGTGCCCGTATCCTTCGTCTACGTGACAAGTTATGGAATGGCATTAAACATATTGAAGAAACTTATATTAATGGTGACATGCAGCAACGTTATTGCGGCATTTTCAACGTCAGCTTCAACTTTGTTGAAGGCGAGTCATTAATGATGGCGCTTAAAGATTTAGCGGTTTCATCAGGGTCTGCATGTACTTCAGCAAGCCTAGAACCAAGTTACGTATTACGTGCACTAGGCTTAAATGATGAAATGGCACATAGCTCAATTCGCTTCTCAATCGGTCGTTTTACCACTGATGAAGAAATCGAGCATGCAATTAAAGTAATTGATGAATCTATCGGTAAATTACGTGAAATGTCTCCATTATGGGAGATGTTCAAAGATGGTATCGACCTTGATCAAGTTCAATGGGCACATCACTAATACATTATTATCGATAGCGATAAACGGAGCAGAATTGTTATGGCTTACAGCGAAAAAGTAATCGAACATTATGAAAATCCACGTAACGTTGGTTCATTTGATAAAAATGATCCATCAGTGGTAACCGGAATGGTAGGTGCACCCGCATGTGGTGATGTAATGAAATTACAACTTAAAATAGGCGAGAATGGCATCATTGAAGATGCTAAATTCAAAACTTATGGTTGTGGTAGTGCCATTGCATCAAGCTCATTAGTAACAGAATGGGTTAAAGGCAAAACTGTTGAAGAAGCCGCTACGATTAAAAATGCAGACATTGCAGAAGAGTTAGCGCTTCCACCAGTTAAAATCCATTGCTCAATTTTAGCTGAAGATGCTATTAAAGCAGCGTTGGATGAGTACAAATCAAAGCAAGATAAGTAATACCTGGAGTTAAGATGGCAATTACAATGACCCCAGCTGCGGCTGATAGAGTTAAATCTTTTCTAGTAAATCGTGGGAAAGGTTTAGGTTTACGCCTTGGGTTAAGAACATCTGGTTGTTCAGGTATGGCTTATGTCATCGAGTTTGTCGATGAAATTAATGACGACGATGAAGTTTATGACATCGAAGGCGTAAATATCATCATAGATGCCAAAAGCTTTATTTATCTGCAAGGTATAGAGTTAGATTTTGTTAAAGAAGGCCTAAACGAAGGTTTTCAATTTAACAACCCTAATGCCAAAGGTGAATGTGGTTGTGGTGAAAGTTTCACTGTTTAGTTAATCTATACTATGAAGCTTGTATCGCAAATCACCAATCAAAGAGCATGATATCTGCCAATGAATTATTTTGAGTTATTTCAATTTTCACCTTCCTTTGATATCGATATCGCCCAACTTGCAGAACGCTACCGCGAACTGCAAAGGGCGGTTCATCCCGATAAATTCGCTAATGGATCTGAGCAACAAAAATTATTATCCGTGCAGCGTACTGCACAAGTTAATGATGGTTATCAGACTCTCAAGAATCCGCTCAGACGTGCCGAACACATATTGAGCCTTCGTGGTATTGATATAAGCCATGAAACCACCACAGTTAAAGACACTGCATTTTTAATGCAGCAGATGGAATGGCGTGAAGCATTAGAAGATATCGAGCACAGCCAGCAACCCGACGACTTAATCAGTGACTTATTTGACTCTTTTGCTGATTTTGAAAAGTCACTCTCGCAAAGCCTTGCTATTTTACTGGTTAAAGACACCGATAATGATAATTTATTAGCGGCAGATCAGATCAGAAAGCTAAAATTTATGGCAAAATTGCAAGATGAACTCGCTAAAATTGAAGATTCATTACTAGACTAATGGATTGGTAAACTTAATGCTCTGTTTTTAACAGAGCATTTTGTTTTGATTTAATCGATGAATGTTCACTAATAAACTATTGGATTACTATGGCCCTTTTTCAAATCGCTGAGCCCGGTCAAAGCGCCGCGCCCCATCAGCATCGTCTCGCTGTTGGTATCGACTTAGGTACCACAAACTCTTTAGTAGCGGCTGTTAGAAGTGGCGAAGCATCAACATTAGTTGATGATAACGGACAGCATTCTCTTCCTTCTGTGGTCCATTATAATGCCGAATCTATTGATGTTGGTGTTAATGCGCAAGCACAATCTGCCCAAGATCCTAAAAATACCATTGTTTCAGTAAAACGTTTTATGGGTAGAAGCCTTGCTGATATTCAAGCAAAAGAGCAACAGTTACCCTACGACTTTAGCTCAAGTGACAATGGCTTACCGATTTTTAATACTGCTTTTGGCGCTGTTAACCCCGTGCAAGTCTCGGCTGAAATTTTAAAGCCTCTTATTGCTCGCGCCGAGTTGACATTAGGTGGCAATCTTGAAGGTGTGGTGATTACCGTACCGGCTTATTTTGATGATGCCCAGCGTCAAGGCACTAAAGATGCAGCAGAGCTATTAGGTGTTAAAGTATTACGTTTACTCAATGAGCCAACGGCAGCAGCAATTGCCTATGGTTTAGATTCAAAACAAGAAGGTGTGATTGCCATTTACGACTTAGGTGGCGGCACATTTGATATTTCAATACTGCGCCTAAATCGCGGCGTGTTTGAAGTATTAGCCACTGGTGGTGACTCTGCGTTAGGTGGTGATGACTTTGACCATTTATTGCAAGCACATCTACAGCAAGCTTTTGGTTTAACTGATTTGTCTGCCACGCTTTCACGTCAATTATTGATTGAATCGAGAAGAGTTAAAGAGCACTTAACCACATCTGAGAGCTGCATAGCATCGATTACGTTAGATAATGCTGAGCGCGTAGAAACACAAGTGACTAAAGCTGATTTTGAAACATTGATCAGTTCACTGGTGAAAAAAACCATTGCCAGTTGTCGCCGCACGTTACGTGATGCCGATGTCAGTACTGATGAGATTATCGAAACTGTAATGGTTGGTGGTTCAACTCGCGTGCCTTTAGTACGTGAACAAGTTGAAAATTTCTTTAAGAAAACCCCGTTAACCTCAATCGATCCTGATCGCGTGGTTGCCATTGGCGCTGCGATCCAGGCTGACATTTTGGTGGGTAACAAACCAGAATCTGACTTATTATTACTTGATGTTATTCCATTGTCTTTGGGTATCGAAACTATGGGTGGGCTGATTGAAAAAGTCGTCACCCGTAACACCACCATTCCAGTGGCGCGAGCTCAAGAGTTTACCACCTTTAAAGATGGTCAAACGGCGATGGCATTTCATGTGGTGCAGGGCGAGCGTGAAATGGTTGACGATTGTCGCTCATTAGCGCGCTTTACCTTAAATGGTATTCCAGCACTTGCAGCCGGCGCTGCGCATATTCGCGTGACCTTCCAAGTGGATGCAGATGGTTTACTTAGCGTAACCGCTATGGAAAAATCAACCGAAGTGAAGACCACGATTCAGGTTAAACCTTCATTTGGTTTATCTGACTCTGAAATAGCGACTATGCTGAAAGATTCAATGAAGCATGCTAAAGATGACATTAGCCGTCGTATGCTAGCTGAGCAGCAAGTTGAAGCGTCTCGAGTAGTGGAAACACTAACCGCAGCATTAGCAAAAGATGCGGACTTATTAAATGAGCAAGAGCGCAGTGCTATTTATAGCGCCATTGAACAGTTACAAGTGACCGCTCAAAGCGATGATACTGACGCGATTGAAAAAGCGATTGAAGCGTTAGATGCACAAACCCAAGAGTTTGCTAATCGTCGTATGGATAATTCAATTCGAACAGCACTGAAAGGCCAGTCTGTCGATAATATATAGGTGAACAAATGCCGCAGTTAGTATTTTTACCCCATGAAGAGCTGTGTCCTGATGGAGCAGTTCTTGAAGCAGAAATAGGCGAAACGATTTTAGACGTTGCTTTAAAAAATGGCATTCATATTGAACATGCTTGTGAAAAGTCATGTGCCTGTACCACTTGTCATTGTATCGTCCGTGAAGGCTTTGATGAGCTAGAAGAAAGTGATGAATTGGAAGATGACATGCTAGATAAAGCTTGGGGTTTAGAGCCTGAAAGTCGTCTAGCTTGTCAGGCTAAAGTGGTTGATACCGATATGGTTATCGAAATACCTAAATATACTATTAATATGGTCAGTGAAGGCTAGAATCTTCAAATACAGTTAACGGGTGTAATAAATTGAGCAACGTCTATATCTATAGAGGTTGCTTTTTTTTGGACAATTTTTAGAAACAGTTAACTTTTCTTTGCGTCATTATTCATATCCCCCTTCGCTCGATATTCTTTATGTTCGTTATGCTAATTATCTCTAAAGCAATTTACTTCTTTACTCATTGACACGATTTTAAGTTGCAATGTTGAATTAATGTAACTATCTTGTTTGTGAATTTGCATTCGCAAACTAAGTTGGCATCATTTTATCTAGAGGACTATATGAACATCACCGGACATTGCCATTGTGGTGAGTTAGTTTTTACTGCCAAGGTTTTACCAGAAAAAGTTGTCATCTGTCATTGCACTGATTGCCAATTACTATCGGCTAGCGCCTTTAGGACGGTAGTGATGTCAGAAGTTGACGGTATGAATTTTATCAAAGGCACGCCAAAGGAATACATCAAAGTTGCCGAAAGTGGTAATCAACGAGCCCAAGGTTTTTGTCAGCAATGTGGCTCAGCAATGTACGCCACTTCCGTTGGTGATAAGTCTAGGGTGTATGGAATTCGTTTAGGGGTTGTGGATCAAAGAAATGAATTAACGCCGGTTATGCAAATCTGGCATCGTTCAGCACAACCTTGGTTGAATACTTTAAATGACATAAGCACATTTTCAACAACACCATAATATTAAGGGATGACAATGAAATTGATCGTCAGTTTATCTATTTTAGCGAGTTTTTATGTTAATGCTGTGCAGAGTTCTGAACAGAAAGTGCTGCCAGTAAATCTTGGTAGCTATTCAGAGGGTGAAGTTAGTTTTTTAAATACCCAGCAAGGTGACATGACCTTGCCATTTTCTGAAGGGGTGAAAGTCGGCGGGACTGTCTATTTATCTGGTCAAATAGGATTTAACCCTGAGACTAAGACCTTAGTTAAAGGTGGCATCGTTGCGGAAGCTCAATCGACATTATTAGGCATTAAAGGGTCTTTAGGTCGAATGGGTTATGAAATGAAAGATGTGGTTAAGTGCACTGTGATGCTTACGGATATTGAAGATTTCTCAGCATTTAATCAGGTATATAAGCAGCATTTTAGTTCCCCATATCCCGCAAGAAGTACTATGGCAGTCAAAGGTCTCGCTCTTGGTGCCAGCATTGAAATTGAATGTATTGCTGCAAAATAACAATAAAAACCGCCCCTAATGTGAATCTAAATTTACATAAATCTGTTTGCACGATATCATCTTGTTCAAAATAAATTTGAATAAGGTTAAGGATGAATCAATCTAAATTGTTTTGCACATTAGGTATGCTGCTTTACAGTATTTCTTTAAGTGCTGTGGCGAGTGGTTATGTATCATATGATCAACCTAAAATTGCAATTACCAATGTCAATATCATCGATGGCACTGGCAGTAAAATTAAGGAAGCGCAAACTGTTGTTATTGAGGCTGGGAAAATTAAAACGATAATGGCTTCTGCTTCGACAACGATTGCAGAGGACGTCACTATCATCGATGGTAAGGGAAAAACCTTAATTCCTGGCCTGATCATGATGCATGAGCATATGTTTTATCCCACCGGAAATGCCCATTACACCGAAATGCTCCACAGCTTTCCCAAACTTTACCTAGCTGGCGGTGCAACCACGGTAAGGACTGCTGGCACCACTTCACCTTACGGGGATTTAAATGTAAGAGATGCCATTAACTCAGGTGACACTATTGGGCCTGCTATGGATGTTACTGCGCCGTATTTAAATGGTCCTGGGCTGCCAATTCTAAAACTCAAAGCGCTGCGGGATGCAGAAAATGCTAAGGCAATGATAGATTACTGGGTTTCTGAAGGGGTAACGTCATATAAAGCCTATATTAATATTCGTACAAAAGAGCTTGAAACAGTCATAGAGCAAGCGCATTTGCGGGATCATAAAGTGACAGCACATCTTTGCTCTATTACTTACCGAGAAGCCGCTGAGATGGGAATTGATAACCTTGAACATGGTTTCTTTGCCGCAACTGATTTTGTTAAAGACAAACAGAAAGATATGTGCCCAGAAGGGGCACATCAGTCATTAGTTGATTTAGATATTGATTCACCTGAGGTCAATGATCTCATTGCCTATTTAGTCGAAAAGAAAGTCGCTATTACTTCTACGCTAACTATTTATGAAACGTTCACAAAAGGGCGACCACAAGCCTACCCATTAGCATTAGAAGCGCTTATTCCACAAGTTAGGGAGCAGTATCAAAATCGTTGGCTCACTATCTCTCAGCAAGAAGATGCTACTTGGCCTGTCGTGTTTAATAAAATGATGCAATTAGAAAAGAAGTTTGTTGCAGCTGGCGGCTTGTTGATGGCCGGAACGGATCCTACCGGTTATGGCGGGGTCGTCGCTGGATTTTCAAATCAACGTATGATTGAGCTACTTTATGAAGCAGGCTTTAGTGTCGAAGAAGTGATTAAAATCGCCACCTTGAATGCAGCAAACTATCTTAATAAGCAGCAAACTATTGGCTCAGTTGAGGCCGGTAAAAATGCTGATCTAGTATTAATAAATGGCGATTTGAGTGTTGATATTAGTCGTATTCAAGACATGCCAGTAGTATTTAAAAATGGCATTGGCTTTGACACTAAAAAAATCGTTGCTGATAATAAAGCGATAGTAGGGTTACATTAACTTAACAGCGCAGTAAATGACCTGTTGAATTAGAGTTTAGCCAGTAGAAATTGTATGATGCTTAAGGTAACAATACACTGGGTTTGTTACCTTGGTTTCCTCCCTGATTTCGAACTGGAAAAATGCATGTCAGCCATAGATTTACGCCCAAAACAAAAACGTAGCCAAGTGACTCATGATAAATTTCTGCAGTCTTTACAAGATGCATTAAAGGTTAAGTACTTTGAACATATCAGTATTAAAGAATTAGCTGAAGGTGCAGGGGTGTCTGTAGGGACGTTTTATCGTCGATTTGAGAACAAAGAAGCCTTGTTGCCTTTGTTATACGATGACTTTGGGCGCGAATTATCTCAATGGGTTGATGAATTAGAATTGATAGAGTGTGAAACCTTAGAACAGCAAGTTTTGTTGATGTGTCAGCAAACATTTGATTTTCTTGATAGCAGACGCAGTGTTTTTAGAACTATTCATCTTAATGCGCGATTGCATCCGGACACTATTTTTTCTAATCCTACCTTAAGCAGGAATGAAACCTATAATCGACTTTCTAAGCTGTTGTTGAAGTTCACTGTGACCATAGCGCCATCAAACGTTGAGCAACAAGCAGCCGATATGGTTATTTATATGCTGATAAATAGTTTGCTGGATAAGATCTTATATCCTACATTGACCCCAGCAATTGCATGTTCGATGTCTAGTGCTAAATTTGTGGAGCAGTTACCTAAAATGCTATTGGGCTATCTTAATCAATCTTTCCAACAGCATTCGTTGTAAGTATGAGTTTAATCACAATTTTTGTATAACCTAGCTCACATGATTACAATTTGGTTATGTGACATCAATAACACTATGCATTACAGGCTAAATTACGTATAATCCGCGCGAATTTTAAAATATATTTGTTATTTAAAGGAAGCTCACAATGGCGATCGAACGCACTTTTTCAATTATTAAACCAGATGCAGTTGCTAAAAACCACATCGGTGCTATCTACAACCGTTTTGAAACTGCTGGTCTTAAGATCATCGCTTCTAAAATGGTGCACCTTACTAAAGAGCAAGCAGAAGGTTTCTACGCTGAGCATAGCGAGCGTCCTTTTTTCGGTGCTTTAGTTGCATTCATGACTTCTGGTCCTATCATGGTTCAAACGCTTGAAGGTGAAAACGCTGTTCTAGCTCACCGTGAAATCTTAGGTGCGACTAACCCAGCTGAAGCTGCTGAAGGCACTATCCGTGCAGATTTCGCAGAAAGCATTGATGAGAACGCTGCTCACGGTTCTGATTCTGTAGCATCTGCTGAACGTGAAGTTGCTTACTTCTTCAGTGCAGAAGAGTTGTGTGCACGCACACGCTAAATTCTACATTGATTTTAAAAAGGAGCCTTATGGCTCCTTTTTTATGCCTGTCTATCCAGCAACGTAGAGATGCCCTTATTTCTGACTTACCCAAGCTTGTTGCTTACTTCGTAATTATCACCCCAGCCATAACAACTCAGTAAAATTACTCTTCTATAAAACCCCATTCTAACTTTTACTTCATCGTCTCAAGCCCCAGGCCCGAAGTTCCAAGTTCCAAGTTCCAAGTTCCAAGTCCAAAGTCCAGTTCGAACTATCAAGATTAAGCTAGATATATTTCACTATCGCCAAGTGAAAAGTCATACAAAATTGAAACCAAACGCACTTTTGACTGAAGAGATTGAACTAAAATGCTATCTAAATGTTAATTTCAAAGGGCGATTTAATAATGAAATAAAATTAAACCATAATAAATAAAGGTTACTTAGGTTAATGGTTTGTTATAAGTGTTGATTTATATGATCTTGGTGTTACTTTTAATTGGTGTTTAATCTATTTATTTAAGCTGAGCTGTTCGTTTATCGATCCTTTTTAATGTTACCGATTACAACCTGGTAACATTAGTATCGGTTGGCGGTAACATTGTTTGTTTTTTTAAATATAAGGCGTTGTAAATAAAAGGTTTACTTATTATGTAATTATTACTTACTTGTTTTGTATATAGATGCTCAAGTGGTTGTTTATTTATTTGTGAAAGATGTTGACTAATTCGTCTTTATTTAACAATATTAACCTTAGTTAATAGGAGCTATTAACTTAAAAAATAAAAATATAACGTTGTGGCTTTATTTAGAACATAACGAAGGGAGTATAATAATGAGTTCATTATCTTTGACAGCTAAGGCTATTCGCCGTGGTTTATTAACTGTAGCTGCAACAGCCGTTGCAACAACTTCAACTTTTTCTGTTAGCGCTGCAGAAGAAGCTCAAGTTGATAAAGTAGAAAGAATTGAGGTTACTGGTTCTCGCATTAAACGTACCGATATGGAAGGTTCATCACCAATTACTACCATTGATGCTGCCGCAATCGAAAAAACTGGTGAAATGTCAGTAGCCGATGTATTGCGTCGCTCAAATCTAAATACTTTTGGTTCTTTTTCTGAATCTTCAGGTAGTACTTGGCAGAGTCAATCAAATATTAATTTACGTGGTGCCGGTGCTGATAGAACTTTAGTTCTATTAAATGGTAAACGTATGCCAGGTTCACCAACTATGGGTGGAACGGCAGTAAACTTAAATACAATCCCAACAGCAGCTATTGCGCGTATTGAAGTTTTAACTGACGGAGCATCAGCTGTATATGGTTCAGATGCTGTTGCAGGTGTTGTTAATATTATCACTAAGAAAGGTTATGAAGGTGTAGAGGTTTCTGCAACTATGACTAACCCTCAACAGGCTGGCGGCGATGAGTGGAAAACTCACGTAGTTGGTGGTGTCAATAGTGATAAAGGTAGTATGACTTTCTCTTTCGAGCATCAAAATCGAGATATTATTTATCAAAGAGATCGTTGGTTCACAAGCTCTACTAATGTATTAGCTCCAAACTATGGCGATACTACAGGTGTTTCACCCTACGCTCGAAACTTCTTAGATATGACAACTTTCCAGTTTAGCCCAATGGATGCTTGTAACAATGATAAAATGGTAGGTGGTGGTCATGTTTATGATTGGGGTGGTGGCGATTTTATCTGTGGTTATGACTACACTTCAGAAGCTGCAGACCATGCCTCAAGAGGCTATACTGCTGGCTATGTAAATGCTGATTATGAAATTTCTGATGAAATAACATTTATTGGTCAGGGTTTATTTTCTCGCAATGAAACTTTTGGTCGTTTTGCTCCTGCTGCTGGTTGGTTTAATGTCGATGCAGGCCAGATTGATATTCAAAACTATGACGAAAATGGGAACTATCTAGGCACCTCGAAGAACGAAAATGCTGGTCGTACGTATTATCGTTTTACAGATGTAGGCACTCGTGATTCGACCACAATCGACTATAGTACCGATATCCAAATTGGTTTAGAAGGTTCACACGATGACTTTGGCTGGGATTTCACATATCACTATAACTTAGCTGAAAATAGTAACTACGGTTCAGGTTATGTTCATCGCCCTACAGTAGAAGCGCTTGTTAAGTCTGGCGATTTTAACTTTGGCCCAGAAGGTAATAACGCTGCTGTTGTCGCTTCAATCAGCCACGATGTTCTAGCTCAAGATATTATGGAGTTTCAAAGTGTTAATGCCGGTATAAACTTTGAGGCATTTGAATTACCAGCTGGTACAGTTGGATTCTATTTTGGAACAGAGTTCGCTCAGTATAAATATACTTCTAAAGTTGATGCTGAGTCTGCGGCAGGGGAAGTAATTGGTTCTTCGGGTAACGGTTCTGGCGGCGATAGAGATGTATTTGCTGTGTTTGGTGAGTCAATTATACCCGTTACTGATGACTTAGAGTTTAACGTTGCTCTTCGTTTTGATGATTATTCTGATTTTGGTAATGCGACAACACCAAAAGTTGCTTTAAGATATAACATTGTAGATGATTTAGTACTTAGAGCTTCTTGGGGACAAGGTTTTAGAGCTCCTGCATTATCAGATTTATATGCCGCAGATTCATACAGTGCAGACGACGCGACGGATTATCATGTTTGTGAATTAGCGGGCACAGCACCTGTTGATTGTCCTTCCGCTCAATACGATGTTACTCGAACGGCTAACTCAGAATTAGAAGCTGAAACATCTGACTTCTATAACATGGGTTTAATTTGGAATCTAACGGATGATTTAAGTGCTAAAGCTGAGTACTACCATTTATCTGTTGATAATGTTATTCAATTCGTTTCATTAGACTCATTGTTAAAAGAAGAAGCGAGTGTAGGATACGGTAACTTGTCTCGCGGTGAAATTATACGAGCGGGCGATAATGCTGACGGTAAAATCTTAGAAGCAACAACTCCTCAAGTAAATGGTAATGGATTTGATACATCTGGTATTGATTTTAATATAACTTATACAGGTCTTGAAACTGCAGTTGGTGACTTTGGGACTACCTTTGACTTGACTTGGGTTCTTGCATACAACGATGAAGAATATTTCGATGGCCCTGTAAATGATCAAATTGGTCGTAATGGTTTACCTGAATACAGATTTACTTGGGTAATCGATTGGTCATACGGCGATCACGCAGCATCATTATTAACTCAATATATTGATGGGCAGGCTGAAACAATAGATCCAGAAACATATGCTCAAGTTGGTAAACTGAATTCGCAAACTACTTTCGATGCAAGTTATAGTTACTCTACATCGTGGAATGGTAAGTTCGGATTAGGTGTTCGTAATATCACCAATGAAGATCCAGTTTTAGATTCAAATCTTGCTTATGACTCAGCACTTTATAATTTATACGGTCGTACATATACAGCAAGTTATACGCAAAAATTCTAAAAAAACTTAGAATTTTGGCCTTCAATATTATTGAGGGGATTGTATAAGAAACCAAAAAACCTCCGCTTGCGGAGGTTTTTTTTATTTATAAAAGCAATTAATCGCAGCGACTATAAAGCCTTTAGTGAAGAGTAATGTTTATTGGCATGATATAAGTGCATTAGTAATACAGGCCAATTAATGACTTAATTTAAGTTCATGGCGATGTTGCTGATGGTATTTTTCTGCACAATGAGCACAGCGCTGCTCTGTGGGGTCGGCGGCCAAGCGCTCCGCTTCAATGTCAGACTCACAGTCAGAACATAAACCATAGAGGCCAAGTTCAAGCTGGCAAAGAGCGGCATCAAGACGGGTTAGTTGTCCAAATAGAGGGGTGTCAGTTAATCGCTGCTCACTCATGAGTTCAATCAACTCGGTCAAACTCATATTAAATTGAACTTGAGCAGAAGGCTGAGTTTGTTGGTTTAATTGATGTACAAGTTCATATTTTAACTGTGCTTCTCGTTGCAATAATATTTGTTGTACGTCTTGAGTGTTCACAAGATCACCTAATTAGTTTGTTCATTTCACTGGTTATCCAGTCTACCGTTAATCAATATGCTTACTATGATGGAGATCAATTGAGAGTTAATTTAGGATTTCAGTATTAGGCTTTATTTATATAGTGTGAACTATGTAGGTAACTAAACGCGCAAAATCTTATATTTTGTGCTGTAAATTAAGCAAGATAGCGAAGGGGATAGCTCAATGATGGTCTGTATCGGGGCAAATTGCTGACTCAAAAAGAATTATGCAGTTTGTTTAACCGAAAACCCATCACTGAAATGAGTTCTCAGTTAATGAAAGCTGTTAATGCTAAAAAGACTGCTTAAGTTAGCCGTTAGTCGCTAACTGTTGTTCATGGGCTTTTTCTAAAATGGCAATGATACCTTCAGCCGTTTTAAGCACTCTGAGCTCTCTGAATAACACATCAGCTTCAGGGTACTGTTTATTCAAATAAGTAAACCATTGCTTTACTCGGGCAGGGTAATAATCAATTTTCTTGTTAACCAACTGCTTTTGGGTGTAGTTCAGTAACAAATTTAGCGTTTGTGACCAAGTGTAAGGCGCTTCAACGCCTTTTATGGTGGCAGCAAGGTTTGGCAGAGACATTGCCCCGCGCCCCAGCATTATGCTGTCACAGCCTGTAACTGCCATACAGCGCTTAGCATCATCACTATTCCAAATCTCACCGTTAGCAATAATAGGGATAGGTAAACGCTCACGCACCTCGGTTATGTATTCCCAATAAGCAGGCGGCTTGTAACCGTCAGTCTTACTGCGAGCATGAATAGCAAGCTCGGTAGCACCCGCTTCATACACAGCGATAGCGTTTTCCATAAATAATGATTTATCTTCGTAACCGAGACGGATTTTAGCAGTAACAGGTTGATCTGCTGGTACTGCATCACGCATTGCTTTGACTATATCGTGAATTTTATCCGGGTATTGCAGTAATACTGCGCCGCCATTACTGCGGTTAACCATTTTAGCAGGGCAGCCAAAGTTAGCATCAACACCGCATGAGCCTAGCTCAACCGCGCGCTGGGCGTTTTCTGCCATCACTTGCGGATGTTGCCCTAATAATTGAATTCTTACCGGGGTGCCTGATGCGGTCAAACCGCCATTACGCAGCTCAGGGCATAATTTATGATAAACCTTCTCAGGAAGTAACTGATTAATCACCCGCACAAATTCGGTTACCACCAAATCATAAGGGTTGATTTCAGATAAAATTTCTCGCATCAAATCATCAATGACGCCTTCCATCGGAGCTAAGACTACGTGCACAGTACTACCTGGTTAACTATAAAAGGAGCGCTATTCTAGCGAGTTTAATTTTTTATACAAATTCATTTCAAGTATTTGAATTCACTGTTATCTGCTGCAACTGCATATTTAATCTTTTATATCAAATTGATAGATGAATATTTTGTCCTATCCTTAATCATTAGAGAACTTCTCTAGCAATATTTTTAATAAAAAATGATGATTTAGATCAATTAATGTGAAATAAAAGTAACAGGTTGTAGGTCTATTCATCTGTAAGCCAGCACTGTTTGTTGTTGGTCATCATTATTAAGTTTGAATTTAAGGAAATTATTATGAACTCAGTAAAGCAAACAACAGTCGCATTGGCATTAGGTGCAGTAGTATTAACCGCTGGCGTATCAACGTCTGTAGAGGCAAATCCATTTGGTTTTGAGCAAATGAATTCAGGTTACCAGTTAGATGGCGGCGATAAAAAAGCTAAAGAAGGCAAGTGTGGTGAAGGTAAATGCGGCGGCGATATGAAAAAAGCTGCAGGTAAAGCCGCTGAAGGTAAATGTGGTGAAGGTAAGTGCGGTGAAGGTAAGTGCGGCGGTGATATGAAAAATGCTGCAGGTAAAGCCGCAGAAGGCAAATGTGGTGAAGGTAAGTGTGGCGGCGATATGAAAAAAGCTGCAGGTAAAGCCGCAGAAGGTAAATGTGGTGAAGGCAAATGCGGCGGCGATATGAAAAAAGCGGCTGAAGGTAAAGCCAAAGAAGGCAAATGTGGCGAAGGTAAATGTGGTGGTGCTAAATAATCAACTAGATTATTAGCATGTTGATTAAGTGGCTTATATTGTTTTAAAAGCTTTCATGCCAGTTAAATCTACGCCAAAATAAGGCCTGTTATGCAGGCCTTTTTAGTCGATAACTTTCATTCATTTTAGTGATTAATAGCGTGTTTGAGGTGATTTATGGCAAAACAAGCAACCGTAGGACTAGGTTTACGCCGAGAGATGCTTGAAGAGTTTTGTCAGCATGTACCTGATGAAATAAACTTTTTCGAAGTGGCGCCTGAAAACTGGATGACCCTAGGCGGTAAGTTTGGTAAGCAGTTTAGGCAACTTACAGAGCAACATGAATTTTTTTGCCATGGTTTATCTTTATCTATCGGCAGCCCACATGCGTTAGATACTGAGTTCGTTAAGCAAGTAAAACGCTTTTTAGATAGCCATCAAATCAATATCTACTCTGAGCACTTAAGTTATTGCTCTGGTAGCGGCCACATGTATGACTTAATGCCGATCCCCTTTACCGAAGAAGCGGTAACTTATGTTGCAAAGCGTATTAACCAAGTTGAAGATATTTTAGAGCGGCCGTTTATTTTAGAAAATGTGTCTTTCTACGCTGCGCCTGGCGCGAAAATGACTGAGCAGCAATTTGTTAATGCTGTGCTGGATGAGGCAGATTGTAAACTGCTGCTTGATGTTAATAATATTTATGTAAACTCAATAAACCATCAATATGATGCCGCTGAATTTCTCAGCTCAATGCCGACCAAGCGGATTGAATATATGCATATCGCGGGTCATTATGAAGAATCATCCCAGTTAATGGTCGATACCCACGGCGCTGATGTGATTGATCCTGTTTGGCAATTATTGCAACAGAGTTATCAGCAACATGGGGTGTTTCCGACATTATTAGAGCGTGACTTTAATATCCCCAAAACCGCTGAATTACTGCAAGAGATCAATCAAATTCATCGCTATCAACAAGCCGCAAAAGCGATCAAAAGGAGTGCTTAATGGATTTTATTAACACTCAACAAGCCTTTATGGATTATATTCGCGATCCCAGCAAGCCACTGCCACAAGGCATGACATTTGAGCGAATGAATGTTTACCGTGAGCTATTTTTCAATAACATCAATGGCTTTGTGTCAGGCGCGTTTCCGGTACTGAAAAGTCTTTATACTGATGATGCATGGACCAAACTCATTCAACAGTTTTTTGTAAGTTTTGACTGTAAAACCCCCATATTTATTGAAATATCCCAAGAGTTTATCTGTTTTTTGCAAACTCAATATCAGCCTGCGGATTACGACCCTGCCTTTATGTTGGAGCTAGCACATTACGAATGGCTAGAGTTATATATTGCCACTGTTTTCGATGATGTTAATGAGCAGCCAATTGCCAAAGACTTGATTACCGAGCTACCGCTAAAGCTGTCAGTGACCGCCACTGTGGCGCAATATCAATATGATGTGCAACACATCAGTGTCGATTACCAACCCACAGAGCCCAGTGAGCAGGGGCAAAGCTTTTGTGTTTATCGCGATGAACATGATGAAGTTAACTTTTTAAAGTTAAACCCATTAACAGCCCAAGTGTTAGCCTATATTGCTCAAGCCGAGCAATGTTACTTTAATGATGTATTGACATGGCTTAGCGAGACCTACCCACAGATGACGCCGGAAACCTTATCTAATGGCTGCTTGCAAATGTTGCAACAATTGGCCGACAAAAGGGTTATCTGTTCGTTAACACAGGCTTAAACAGTGGATAAAACTCCTACTTAATTTGTGGTTTATATTAAAAGTCTTTTTACATACAATAGCGCAATTTTTGTGATCCAGTTCACGCTGCTGTAAGGCGGCCAACATTACTGTTAGGAAGTAAAAACTATGAGTCAGCCGTTTAAAGACCCATTTAACATTATGTATTTTATTGGTTTTATTCTTGTTTTATTGTTACCAACGCTACCAGCGTCTCTATCTGCCTTGCGACTTGCAGGCTTAATTTAACAGCCAATCTCAGTTATTATACCGCTCAGTTAAGTCATAGAGTCGGTTATCCAAAAACCATTCTATTGAATGGTTTTTTTTGATTTGGGCTTGGAGTCATATGGCGTTAAAACGAGGCTTGTTCCTCATTACTGGTTTAACGAGCTTAACGCTTGGCACCATTGGTATTGTGGTGCCCTTATTACCAACAGTGCCTTTTATCTTGCTGGCTGCTTATTGTTTTGCCCGCTCAAGTACGCGCATGCATCACTGGTTGATGACTCATCCTTGGTTTGCTCAAGGGTTAAATGATTGGCAAGATAAACGAGCAATCAACAAACGGCTGAAGAAAAAAGCCATGATAATGACCACCTTAAGCTTTGTTGTGAGCATTTTAATTGTGCCATTAGTTTGGGTGAAAGTGATGCTCGCTTGCATGTTATGTTGCCTACTGGTTTATCTGTGGCAGATCCCAGAGTTAGATTAAAAGTTACCTTTAATTTGCTCGTTAGTTGCAACTATCTTAAAACATGCTTAGTATCACTGCCATTGAGTGATATGCCAGAAACTATATTTTCAATTTCAAGCTAATGATATTGAAAATGATGGCTATTAAAACATTCCTTTTACAATAGATTATCTAATATGACTATGAACTCAGAACGTTTAGCGCTTATCAAAAACAGTATTAAAGCTATTCCTGATTACCCAATCCCAGGCATTATGTTTCGCGATGTCACCAGCCTTTTAGAAGACTCTGAAGCTTATAAAGCCACTATCGCTTTATTTGTAGAGCATTATAAAGATCAAGGTTTCACTAAAGTTGTCGGTACTGAAGCGCGTGGATTTTTATTCGGTGCGCCATTAGCATTAGAGCTTGGTATTGGTTTTGTACCCGTACGTAAGCCGGGAAAATTGCCGAGAAAGACGATTGCGCAAACATACGATCTTGAATACGGTAAAGACACCTTAGAAATTCACGTAGATGCGATCACCCCTGAAGATAAAGTATTGGTCGTTGATGACTTACTTGCTACAGGCGGCACCATTGAAGCAACGGTAAAATTAATTCGTGAATTAGGCGGCGAAGTTAAGCACGCTGCATTTGTTATTTCTCTGCCAGATATCGGCGGCGAAAAACGCCTTGAAGGTTTAGGGGTTGAGTTATTGACCTTATGTGAGTTTGAAGGCGAATAGCCAAGCACGCATAATATGTTAGTGGCTTTGTTGAGCTTAACTCAATAAAGCCTGATTTTTGCTCTGCATCGATTGAATCTTCAGCAAATTATCCAGCCTTTTAGAGTAGCAATAGCCTGTGATTGATGAGCATGCTATTGTTATTTTTATTTTCGGGTACAATTAATTACCATTGGTATTATTTAGATCATCCCGTTTCATTAAAGCTTGGGGAATTCCATGTCTTATCAGGTGTTAGCCCGTAAATGGCGCCCTGCCAAATTTGAAGAAATGGTAGGGCAGTCACATGTTCTACTGGCACTTACAAATGCACTCACACAGCAACGATTACATCATGCGTATTTATTTACTGGCACTCGAGGTGTGGGTAAAACCAGTTTAGCGCGCCTATTTGCTAAGGGGCTTAACTGTGAGCAAGGGGTCACTTCGACACCTTGTGGCGTGTGTTCAAGTTGTGTTGAAATTGCCCAAGGCAGGTTTGTTGATCTTATTGAAGTGGATGCGGCCTCAAGAACTAAGGTCGATGATACCCGTGAGCTACTTGATAACGTGCAATATAAGCCTTCAAGAGGCCGTTACAAAGTCTACTTAATCGATGAAGTGCATATGCTGTCTCGAAGTAGTTTTAATGCCTTACTGAAAACCCTTGAAGAGCCGCCTGAGCATGTGAAATTTCTACTGGCCACCACAGATCCGCAAAAATTGCCGGTGACTGTGTTGTCTCGCTGTTTACAATTTAATTTAAAAAGTCTGTCTCAAGATGAAATTACTAAGCAGCTAGATTTTATCTTAACTCAAGAGCAATTAACCTTTGAGCCCCAAGCATTAACACTATTGGCAAAAGCGGCTAACGGCAGTATGCGTGATGCCCTGAGCTTAACCGATCAAGCGATTGCCTTTGGTAGCGGCCAAGTGATGCACCAACAGGTGCAAACCATGCTTGGCAGTATTGATGCCCAGCAAGTCTTAGTGCTGCTAAAAGCCTTATGTGATGCCGATATTGCTAACTTAATGCAAACTATTCAGCAAGTGCTGAGTTTTGGCGCAGATGCCGATGAGGTGCTGCGCAGTTTATTGGAATTACTCCACCAAATTACCTTAACGCAGTTTGCGCCAGCCGCGGCGCAGCAGTCGTTATACAGCGAACAAATTTTAGCCTTTGCTCAGCAATTAACCCTTGAGCAAGTGCAGCTTTACTATCAGTTATTGTTAACGGGTCGCAAAGAATTAGGCTTTGCTCCTGATCCTAAATCAGGTCTTGAAATGGCGTTACTTAGAGCCGTGGCATTTGTACCTGAAAAGCCCGTTAAACGTTGGCACACCGATGAGCCAGTAACGATTTCATTGACGCCAGACCCCGTGACCCCAGAAACGGTTAAATCGGCGCCGGTTAGCTCGAAGGCTGACACTGCTACAAATAATGCAGGCGCTTCAGTTGCAGACAATGAAGCAATAACGGCTACTAAGCCAGCCCAAGTAAGCAATACTGCAGTTGATAGCAGTTCTGTGTCTGCGGCAATAACGCTGCCACAAACTGCAAGTATCGCAGCTGAGGACGATAATCTAAATGCTGCTCCCGAGATAGCCGCAGAGCAAGCTATTATCCTTAGTCAAGCTGACAGTTTAGGTTTCAATCAGCAAGCAGCGACTGAAACGCAAGCAGTTGACTCAGGCGTTATTGCAGCGCCAGCAGTTAAAGCCGCTGCAGTAGAAACACCTAGAGTAGAAACGCCAGCAATTGAAACTCAGCCTGTCACATCAACAACATCGTCAAATGAGATGCCCATTGATGCCTACGAGCAGTTTGCTCAGGCAAGTGACGAATCTTATGCTGAATTTGATAACGACGATCACAATCAATATCAGCAGGCAGAAGCAAGTACTCCGCAAGCTAATGTTCAGCAAACTAGTGCCGCGCAAGCTAAGCTTGAGCAAACAACCGTTGATACTACAGAAGCTGACTTAAGCGACATGGATGCTTTACTTGATGCTGTGCTCGCTACCAATGATTCATTAAAGGCGGAATTAAATTCGCTAGCCGAAGAAGGTGAACAAGCAAAAAAGCAACAGGCGGTAGCCAATCCAAGTATTAAAATTCCTGCACCCAAAGCGAAAATGCAGTCGATTGAAAATACCGCCACAGTTGATGCTACTATTGATGTAACCACGCAAGTAAACACAAGTGCAGCAAATGATGCAGCAGATAGACCGCCATGGGAAAAGCCCACTGAATTACCTGCAGCTTCAGTTTTAACTGCAATAGCAACAACTGAGCCTGAGGTGAGCCATAGTGCAGCAACTAACATGGCAGTTGACAATGCACAAACTACTATCGCCGCCGTTGAAGTGCCAACAAGCGCTGTTAATGAGGAGCCGGGAAGTCGTCAGCATGCACACACTGCCATAGCGTCAGCTGAGAATAATGCCCCAGTGGCTGAGACAGCAGTCGCTCACGTATCGACTGAAGTGGCATTAAACGGTCACCATGAAATCTCAGGTGATAGCCTAGATTTGCACTGGTACAAAATTATGTCGCAGTTAAGCATAGGCGGCAGGGTAAGACAGCTCGCCGTTAACTCGGTATGCCAACGACTGGACAATCCGATCCCGTTATTACTTAAACCGGATCAAAAACATTTATCCGCCGAAGTGGCGATTGAGCAATTACAAATTGCCTTATCGGAGCTTTTGGGCGAAGACACAAAGGTGCAAATTCAGGTTGGGCTTGATCCACAACATGAAACCCCACTTGAATTGCGTAAAAGATTTCATCGAGAGTTATTAGCTAATGCAAATTACGCTTTAATTAACGATGACAAAGTACAATGGATGTTTACTCGTTTAGCGGCTCAGCTAAATCCAGATACTTTAGTGTATCCGGTTGAAAAGCTACAGGCGATAGGGCAACAAATTCCAGCATTGACTGTTCAATAAAACAGCTAAAGCGTTATAGGCGTCAAAACTTTGATAGCAATAGCCGCGGATTTATTGCCAATTTATTTTTTTTCAGTAAGATTAGCCCCACTTTGGCTGCTTGCTAATAACCTAATTAAGAGAAAAGACTATGTTTGGAAAAGGCGGTATGGGCAACTTAATGAAACAAGCCCAAATGATGCAAGACAAAATGGCTAAAATGCAGGAAGAAATCGCACGCACTGAAATGACCGGTGAAGCGGGTGCAGGTTTAGTTAAAGTGACCATGACGGGTTCACACAACATTCGTAAAGTTGACATCGACCCTAGTTTGATGGAAGACGACAAAGAAATGTTGGAAGATCTTATTGCTGCAGCATTCAATGACGCAGCACGTCGCATCGAAGAAAACCAAAAGACTAAGATGGCTGAAGTCACTGGCGGTATGCAATTACCTCCAGGAATGAAAATGCCATTCTAAATCTTAAAGGTTTTAAGATTCAAAAGCCCAAGTTTATCTTGGGCTTTTTTGATCGCGTTTCGTTCAGATTAAATTTTCTGCTAAATTGTACCGCCATGTCAGAGTCTTATAAGGATATATGATGCTAACCAAGGTCGGTGAAACCGTTATAAAGTCGAAACACTTAGCCAGTTGTCATTGCGGCGCGGTTGTATTATCACTTTCATTACCCAATGGCATTGAAAAGCCAAGACGCTGTGACTGCTCAATTTGTCGCAGAAAAGGCGCCATTGTGGGCTCGGTAGAATTAGCTGGCATTCAAATCGTAAAAGGCGCGGATGCTCTCAAGTTATATCAATTTAATACCCACACTGCTAAGCACTACTTTTGTCGCCATTGCGGTATTTATACCCACCATCAACGTCGCTCTAATCCTACAGAATATGGCTATAACATTGGCTGCTTAGAAGGTGTTAATCCTTTTGATATTGATGATGTTGTGCTTAACGATGGTATAAATCACCCCGCAGACAGCTAAGCGATAAAAGCATTAATTTGTTAACCCAAGGTTAAAAATATTTGACATGGTTGATTGTTAGCCTAAACTAAAAGCATGTCAAAAATAGTTAACACCAAGTGAGGTTTAATTAACATGAGTAATGTAAATAAATTACTGCAATGGCTGCAAGAAACGAGCTTTCGAGAAGTCACTTTATCCGTGGATTTACTGGTAACGGGCTATATTTTCTATTTTTATGGCAGCAGCTTATTTCATGCTAGCCCTGAAGAATTAGCTTCAATACAGTGGGTTTCAGGTATCTTTTTAGAAATTATAATTTATTCAGTAGTGCTAATGGTGGTGAGCTACATTGCTCTGGCATTAATCACAGACGATGAACTGTCACAACCTATGGATGTACGCGAAAAACAAATTAATCTCATTGGCTATAAGTATTCAGCGATTATTTTGAATGTAGGCGTGATACTGGCCATAGTGCAATACAGTGTTGAAGCCAATGACCTTGGTCTATCACAATTGGGCTTTGCTCATGCGCCGCTGCATATTTTAGTGGTGTCTTTTTTGTGTGCTGAGCTGGCATTTTATGGGGTGCAGCTATACAAGGGGCGTACAGGTGATATTTATGAGTAAACCGGCGATTTCTAACGCTATCCGCACCTTGCGTTTTTTAAATGGTGAAATGACACAAAAGCAGCTTGCTGAATTAATAGGTGTCACTAGGCAAACCGTGATGGCCATTGAGTCTAATAAGTATTCACCCACTCTTGAAGTGGCTTTTAAAATTGCTGAAGTGTTTGAACTGCCGCTAGATCAGGTATTCAGTTATCACCCCGAAAGTGATACTAAGTCCTAGCACTAATAGTTAGCAAGCTAGCTAGCCTTGGCAACAGTTAATACTGACAAAGAAACGCTAACCGAACTGACGAGTTCTGTGTTGTGAGTAGCATTAGCAATAACATCATTCTTTTGTCGCAATCATAATTACAGTACCATACGCACATTGATGCTGATTGAATGGTTTATTAACTTAAATCAGCACGCTTAATTAATAAAATAAGGCAATGAAGTATTTATGAAATTTAGTCCACTGGTTGATGAGCTTATCGAATCTTTGCGCTGCTTACCGGGTGTCGGACCAAAATCAGCCCAACGCATGGCGTTTCAATTATTAGAGCGTAACCGCAAACAGGGCCATAAATTAGCCAGTGCGTTAGAACGTTCAATGAGTGAAGTGGGGCATTGCCAAGCCTGCCGTACCTTTACTGAAGAGCAGCTATGTCCGATCTGTAGTAGCCCTAAACGGGGTAATTCAGAAGTAATTTGTGTGGTTGAAACCCCAGCTGATGTGTTAGCCATTGAAGCGGGTGGCCATTTTAGCGGCCGCTATTTTGTGTTACTTGGGCATTTATCACCCCTTGATGGTGTGGGCCCTGAAGAGCTTGGCTTAGCGTTATTAGAGCAACACCTTGCATCAGATGATGTCACAGAGTTGATTTTAGCAACCAACCCCACAGTAGAAGGTGATGCCACGGCGCATTTTATTGCTGATATGGCCCGTAGACATAATGTAGTGATCAGCCGAATCGCCCACGGAGTCCCTGTTGGTGGTGAGCTTGAGTATGTTGATAGCACCACGTTAGCGTTGTCATTCAATGGTCGTATTCCGCTGTAGTTGCGAACTGTAGTTATAAATGATAGTTACGAACTATAGTTGTGAATTTGTGTCTTATTTTAAAGCCCAGCTTATGAGTGAGTAAGCTGGGCTTTTTGTTTCCAATATTAGCCGTTATTAGCTCAAATCGATTGCTAATCGCCAGTTATTTCGCCAGTTCATGGTTTTTTTTCAGCAATAAAATAATTTCCCCTTGAATTCTATTTATCGCGCCCCATTTCCTAGGTAACAAAGATTTTTATACCGTGTTGGATACAACATGGTTGATGTATTAACGTAAACAAGGGAAATTTTCATGTCTCAACAAGAAACGCATGGCTTTCAAACCGAAGTAAAACAGCTTCTACATCTGATGATCCATTCTTTATATTCAAATAAAGAAATTTTCTTACGTGAACTAGTCTCAAATGCTGCGGATGCGGCAGATAAGCTACGTTACTTAGCATTAACTGATAACGCATTATATGAAAGCGATACTGAACTGCGTGTTCGTATTAGTACCGATCAAGAAAAAGGCACTGTTACTATTGAAGATAACGGTATCGGTATGACACGTGATGGTGTGATTGAACATTTAGGTACGATTGCAAAATCAGGTACTGCAGACTTCTTTAAAAACTTATCAGGTGAAGAGTCAAAAGATTCGCAGCTTATCGGTCAATTTGGTGTAGGTTTTTATTCTGCCTTTATCGTTGCTGATAAAGTCACTGTACGTACCCGTGCAGCAGGTGCAGCAGTTGATCAAGCGGTTCTGTGGGAGTCAGCAGGTGAAGGTGACTTTACCGTTGATACCATCACTAAAAATAGCCGCGGTACTGAAATTACCCTTCATTTACGTGATGAAGAAAAAGAATTCGCTGATGATACTCGTTTGCGCTCAATCATTACTAAGTACTCTGATCATATCTCAGTACCAGTAGAAATGTTTGAAGCTGGCCTACCAGAAACAGATGGCGAAGATGGCGAGAAAATCCCTGCTACTGAAGGCGAGTGGAAGCCAATGAACAAAGCCACTGCGCTTTGGACTCGTAGCAAATCAGATATATCAGATGAAGAATATCAAGAGTTCTACAAGCATATTTCTCACGACTATGCTGATGCAGCAACGTGGTCTCACAACCGTGTTGAAGGTAAGCAAGAATATACCAGCTTATTATATATCCCAACTAAAGCCCCTTGGGATATGTTTAACCGCGACGTTAAGCATGGTCTAAAACTATTCGTTCAACGTGTATTTGTACTAGATGATGCTGAACAGTTTATGCCAACTTATTTACGTTTTGTTAAAGGCTTAATCGATTCAAATGATTTGCCACTCAACGTATCGCGTGAAATCTTACAAGATAACAGCGTAACTAAAGCATTGCGCACTGGTGTGACTAAGCGCGTTCTTGGCATGCTAGAAAAAATGGCTAAAAACGATGCTGAAAAGTATCAAGCTTTCTGGGCTGAATTTGGTCAAGTATTAAAAGAAGGCCCAGCTGAAGATTTCGCTAACCGTGAGCGTATTTCTGGTTTACTGCGTTTTGCTTCAACCCATAACAATTCACCAGTGACAGATGTGTCATTAGATGATTACATCAGTCGCATGAAAGAAGGCCAAGATAAGATTTACTATATCGTGGCTGATAGCTATGAAGCGGCAGCTAACAGCCCGCATTTAGAGCTACTGCGCAAGAAAGACATTGAAGTTCTATTAATGTCAGAGCGCATCGATGAATGGCTAATTAACCACTTAACTGAATTTAAAGACAAGAAACTGCACTCAGTAACGCGTGGTGATTTAGAGCTAGGTGAACTTGAAGATGCTGCTGAAAAAGAAGCTCAAGAAAAGTTAGCTGGCGAAGCTGAATCATTAGTATCACGTATTAAAACAGCGCTAGAAGGTAAAGTATCAGATGTTAAAGTGACTTCTCGCTTAACGGATACCCCTGCATGTGTGGTTGCCGGTGAAGGTGAAATGTCATCGCAAATGATTAAGCTTATGCAATCAGCAGGTCAGCCTGTACCTGAGTCTAAGCCGACATTTGAAATTAACCCACAGCACCCGCTGGTTGAGCGTCTAAATGACGAGCAAGATGAGCTAGCATTTGCTAACTGGGCAGATTTGTTATTACAACAAGCCCAGCTTTCAGAAAAGGGCAGCTTAGCGGATCCATCGGCATTCATTAAGTTAACCAACCAAATGCTAGTGGCGAGCTTAAAATAGTCATTAGTATTGCAATAAAGCGGGCTTAGGCCCGCTTTTTGTTAGCTATCACGAAATAGTTAAAAGGAATCAATATGGAACATATTATTAATTTAACTAAAGAAAATATTCAGCAAATTGTTGATGCTTCGATGGATAACTTTGTGGTGATGTCTTTTTGGGCACAACAGCAACCGCAAAGTGTACAAATGCTACAAGTGATGGAACAGATTGCCAATGAGCAAGCTGGGCGCTTTATCCTTGCGAAAGTGAATTGTGAAGCTGAGTTAGAAATTGCTAATTACTTCCAAATTCAGAGCTTACCTACCCACCTAGTGCTGAGTAAAGGTCAGCCGGTTGATGGTTTCGCTGGGGTGCAAAGTGCAGCGCAAGTGAATGAATTACTTGATAAGCATCTTCCTGCGTTATGGGTAACAGATTTTAATGCTGCAAAAGCGATTTTGGTTGAAGCAGGCATTGAAAAGCCAAGCGACGAAAAACTTGAACAAGCCTTAGCATTACTGAAAAGTGCCTTTGCTGAATCTCAGCAACAAGCAGAAGTGGCCTTAGTGCTTATCGATGTTTATTTACAATTGGGCATACTGGCTGAAGCTAAGACCTTATTAGATACGATAGGGCTTGCAGATCAAGACAGTTACTATCAGAACTTAAAAGCCAAGTTAGCCCTAGCAGAAGACGCTGCAGATACCCCTGAAATTCGTCAGTTACAACAATCATTACAACAGCAGCCTGGTAATATTGAACTGACTATCGATTTGGCCAAAGCATTGAATCAAGCTAATCGTGGCGAAGAGGCACTTGAGTGTTTATTTGCCATTTTAGAGAAAGATTTATCCGCTGCGGATGGAAAAGTTAAACAAGTGTTTATGGAAATATTGACAGCACTAGGGCAAGGCAACGCCATAGCCAGTCAGTATCGCCGCCGTTTATACAGTTTACTGTATTAAACACGGAAAATTTTCGTATTAGATATTGGTCTAAATCTTGAGGTTTTACCTTCTAAAGACCGTCTAAATGTGCGAAAATCGCCGCCTAAAAATATGAAAGCAATATAGAGGACTTTTGAGATGCGCATTATACTATTGGGTGCCCCTGGTGCCGGTAAAGGTACACAAGCTCAGTTCATTATGGAGCAGTACGGTATCCCACAAATCTCAACTGGTGATATGCTGCGTGCAGCAATTAAAGCTGGCACTCCGTTAGGATTAGAAGCTAAATCAGTGATGGATGCGGGCCAGTTAGTATCAGATGACCTAATTATTGGTTTAGTTAAAGAACGTATTGCCCAAGATGATTGTGCAAAGGGTTTCTTACTTGATGGTTTCCCTCGTACTATTCCTCAAGCAGACGCTATGGTTGCTAATGGAATTGAAATCGATCACGTGATAGAAATTGATGTGCCTGACGAAGAAATCGTTAAGCGTATGAGTGGTCGTCGTGTTCACTCAGGCTCTGGCCGTGTTTATCACATTATCTTCAACCAACCTAAAGTTGAAGGTAAAGATGACGTCACTGGTGAAGACTTATCTATCCGTCCAGATGATGAAGAATCAACTGTACGTAAGCGTCTTGGTATTTATCATGAGCAAACTAAGCCGCTAGTAGAATACTATGGTAAAGTCGCAGCTGCTGGTAACACTCAATACACTAAGTATGATGGTACTCAAACTGTTGCCGCTGTTAGCGCGCAAGTAAAGCAGTTGTTAGGTTAATACCTACAAAGTAGTATTTTTATACTGTTGAATTATAAAAAAAACCTGCATTGCAGGTTTTTTTATGTCATAAATAAAATCATCGTCACAAAAACTGAGAATGATTGACATCTATCTTGGTGTTGATTGTATTTGTGTTAAAATTAGCGTTTGGTAATAAGAACGTTTCTATTAAAGCGTTACTGTTTTCAAAAGCTGTGAATAACCCATAATCCTTATTGCATGGATGCCTACTCAAGAGAGTTTAAGATGAAGTTCCCTGGTCAACGCAAATCTAAGCACTATTTCCCAGTAAACAACCGAGACCCATTATTGGCTCAGTTAACCCAGCAAGAGCAGTCTGTATCTACCTATATTTGCGGTATTGACCAAACTCTTGTGGATATTGAAGCAAAAGTCGAAGATGAGCTACTGGGCCGTTACGGGCTTCCAAAAGGCAACTCAACTCTTATTGATGATCAGCAAGCTCACGAACTTTATAATGAACTAAAAAACAATGAGATGATCAGCGATGAATTTGCTGGTGGCACCATTGGTAATACCGTTCATAACTACTCAATTTTAGCTGATGACCGTTCGGTATTATTTGGCGTTATGAGCCAGAATATCATGGTCGGTAGTTATGCCTATCGCTACCTTTGTAATACCTCCTCTAAAGTGGACTTAAACTACCTGCAGCCAGTAGATGGCCCTATCGGTCGTTGTTTTACTTTGATCTCTGCTGAAGGTGAACGTACCTTTGCGATTAGCAAAGGTGCAATGGATAAGCTAACCCCAGAATATATTAATAAAGACGTGGTTCAAGGTAGTTCAGCGCTAGTTTTAACTGCGTATTTAATGCGTGCCAGCGAAGGTGATTTAATCACTGAAGCGGCAATGAAAGCGATTGAATATGCTAAAGAAGCCGATGTGCCAGTGGTATTGACCTTAGGTACCCGCTTCTTAATTCAAGAAGACCCTAAATGGTGGCAAGATTTCATTTGCGATAATGTAACAATTTTGGCGATGAATGAAGACGAAGGCGAGGCCTTAACGGGGTTCAGCGATCCGCTATTAGCCAGCGAAGCGGCCTTAGAGTGGTGTGATATGGTGTTGTGTACTGCAGGACCGTTAGGTTTATATACAGCAGGCTATACTGAAGACTCTGAAAAAAGAGCCACAGCCCATTTATTATTACCGGGCGCAATTCCTGAATTTAACCGTTACGAATTCTCGCGTCCTAAACGTAAATCAGACTGTACTACACCGATTAAAGTGTATGCTCATATCTCGCCTTATATGGGTGGACCAGATTATATCCGCAATACAAACGGTGCCGGAGATGGAGCGTTATCAGCATTACTGCATGACTTAGCAGCTAATACTTTCCATAAAACCAATGTACCGGGTTCAAGTAAGCATCAGCGTGATGGCCTGTGTTATTCATCTTTCTCGCAAGTGTGTAAATATGCTAACCGCGTCGCTTATGAAGTATTAGCCCAGCATAGCCCAAGATTATCTCGTGGTTTACCTGAGCGTGAAGATAGTTTAGAAGAGTCATACTGGGAAAGATAACCAGACAGGTTTTCCGTTTATATAATCAGTGACTAAATCAAGGGCAATCACCAAGTGGTGATTGCCCTTTTTGTTTGCATCAAGATAAACAAGTACTTGGTAGACGCTGAAAAATTCAGTAGGATGTTGAATATGCAGAAACATACCTCATTTTAAGTAATTCTGGTTTTAAAAATACATTGGAGAGCATTGTGAAGGGACAAATCTTAAGAGAAATGAAAGTACTTAAGGCGATTGAACCTGCTTATGAAGTCGAGCGCCGCGTAGCATTTCTTAAAACCAAATTGGTCGAGGCTCACAGCCATTGTTTGGTATTAGGGATTAGTGGTGGCGTTGACTCATCTGTAACCGGCAGATTATGCCAGTTAGCGGTAGACAGCTTAAATGCTGACAATCCACAGCAGGCTTACCAATTCATTGCGGTGCGTTTACCATATCAAGTACAAAAAGATGAAGATGAAGCTCAGCTTGCATGTCAATTTATTCAACCCTCAAAGCAGGTAACAGTGAATATTGCTGATGGGGTTATTGGTGTGCATAACGCAACGGTTTCAGGACTTGAGGATGCCGGTATTCAAGTCGCTAATAATGATAATGTTGATTTCATTAAAGGTAACGTCAAAGCCCGTATGCGAATGATTGCTCAATATCATATTGCAGGCCTAACTGGCGGCTTAGTCATTGGCACCGATCATAGTGCAGAAAATATTACCGGTTTTTATACTAAATTTGGTGACGGCGCCTGTGACTTAGCACCCTTGTTTGGTCTTAATAAGCGTCAAGTTCGCCAATTAGCCAGTTACCTTGGAGCGCCAGATATATTAGTGACCAAAGCGCCAACGGCAGATTTAGAAGACGATAAACCGCAATTAGAAGATGAGGTGGCATTAGGGCTAAGCTATGATCAAATCGATGATTTCTTAGAAGGCAAAGAGGTTGATAGCTTTGTTGAAGATAAACTTATTGCGATTTACCAGCGCACCCAACATAAGCGTCAACCTATCCCGACGATTTATGACTAATTTAACTTCCCACTAGCTTAGAGCAAGGATTGTTTAAGTGAGCTTAAATAGCGCCTTAGCTGCTCAATTAACACATTGGGAAACTGGCGGTAATCTAAATATGGCGTGATGAGTATCTGCTCATGCGCCATTATTTTTTGGCTTTCATCTATGGCGGTTAACGCAGATATAAACGATTGATCGCTTATATTAGCGAATGCAGCTTGGCCACAAATGATATGAATATGGCTATTCACACTAAGCTTAGTAGCATTAATGATAATGTTACATTGACTAAAATCTACCCGCTTTAAATCATCAGTAGCTTGCGGATTAAATAATTGGTTGCGGCAATCTCGCCATGTATCTGGCGCTTTATCAGTAACAGCAATCTTGGCCATGATAGTAAATATTTTTCGCCAATGATTGCCATTATCGTTAATGATTTGCTCGATAGCATTTGTATTTTGCCAATGCCATGCTTTGGAGACTTTAGGTGGCGTTGGCAAATAGAATGTGATTTCAGCTTTTTCAGAGCCTAATAAAATAGCTTTTGAGCTAAGCTCGGCGTTTGGCTTAGTCGCGTTATTTGTGATAACAGCAGGCTTTGTATGAATGCTTGGCTGAGTTGATTTCATTATGGGTTTGCTACTCAATATTTTCGGCCTGATGGCATATTATTATTTGTAAATTCAGACTCTTTTTAGACTATCATTAAAACTATACGGACAAAAATTAATTCCATAGGGCTGGCGAATGAAAGCAATAGTAATCGGTTCGACTAAACATCTGTTATTTTTTGCTATTTATGGTTTTATTGCCAGTTTACTGCTTTTTATCGCCGCCGTGGTGTGGTTTTTAACGGCTCGCTCTGAATTAGAGATTTGGCATACAACACGCTTGAAAAGTGAGTATCATCAACAGTCTGGCTTAACAGACTTTTCCCAGTATCTTGCTCTTGAAGACAAGCTATTTAATGAGTTAGACCGAAAAATATACCAACAATATACTCCTAAGCTGGCTTCACCTATTAATCGTTACGAAGCCAATAGCTTATCAGATCCAAATCATTGGGATGTAAACTGGAATCGCTCTTTTGAGTGGTCAAACCCCGATGCCAATTATGGCATTTTATTTCTCCATGGTATGTCAGACTCCCCTTATGCGATTTCAAACCTAGCGCGACATTTTAGCGCTTCAGCCGATGTTTTAGGACTACGTTTACCAGGGCACGGCACTATTCCTGCTGGCTTAGCAGATATCACTTGGCCAGATTTAGCCAGCGCAGTAGCATTAGCGACTCAGCACATGAAGCAAAAATTGGCCGGTAAACCGTTATATGTCGTGGGCTTTTCTACCGGTGCAGCACTGGCATTAAACCTTCAACTAGAAGCAATTGCTGTTAATAACCCTACAGATTATCAAGCAATGATGTTTCTTTCGCCAGCTATAGGGTTAGCGCCCATTGCAGCAGGCGCAAAGTGGCAAGCGAGGTTAGGGCGTTTAATTAATCAAGAAAAACTGTTTTGGAATACCATTGAGGTTGAATACGACCCTTTCAAATATATCTCATTTGCAGTGAATGCCGGTGACGTTGTTTATCAACTGGCTGAAAGAAATCAATATTTAATAAAACAATTTGATCAGCAGCAATTAGCCAATATTCCTCCTATTTTAACCTTCCAGTCAATTGCAGATGATACCGTTTCTACTAACGCGGTGGTCGAGCATTTGTATCAATATTTACCCTCAGATAAGCATAGCTTAGTGATATTTGATATCAATCGTAACCGTAATAATCATCAATTGATCACTAAAAACTTGTTAAACGAAATGGGGCCACTTTGGCTCAACATGCCCATGAACTACCGTTTAAGTTTAATTGAAAATAGCCAGCAATCTGAGTATGGCGTGCAAGAGCAAAACTTGGTTGAGAGCGAAGAGGGAGCAGCAGTAGACTTAGCACTGAAATGGCCAGCTGGGGTGTATTCATTATCGCATGTTGCCTTGCCTTTTCCTGAAAATGACCCCTTATACGGACCACATTATCAGCCTCAAAGTCAGCATATTCAGATAGGGCAGGCAATCTTTAAAGGTGAGCGGGGATTGTTTGGGATCCCCGCCGCAGAGATGTTAAGACAGAAATGGAATCCATTTTATCCGTATATGTTAGATAGATTGGAGCAGTTTATTGAGCCGTGATTATCGCGGTAGCTAAACTCGTCACTAGCTTAGCGATTATGGTTTTGATATGAAACGTTAGTGGGCTACTCTGGGTCACTTGGATCATTAATCACATCAATAATGACTTTATTTCGCCCTTGCTCTTTTGCTTTGTATAGGTTGTCATCTGCAACTTTTATCCAGTGATCAATGTCTTTAGAAAAGTTGGCGTTAGCCGTTATCGCGCCAATACTGGTGGTGACTGAAAAGTGCTGTTCATCCGTTGGCGAGTTAATTATTACTTTGGCTAACTGTTCTCTAAAATGATTGAGATGCTGCTCAATTTTAAGGGCATTAGATAAAGGCAATATCAAAATAAACTCTTCACCACCATAGCGAGAAACGATATCGGTATCGCGTTTAAATTGCTGTTTTAATAGTTTAGATACGACTCTTAAGCATTCGTCCCCAGCCAAATGACCGTAGCTATCATTGACCTGTTTAAAGTAATCTAAGTCAAGGATAGCAATGGTAATGGCATGCTCACCTCGCAGACAAAAATCCAGCAAGCTATCAAATCTATCTTCTGCATAACGGCGATTATAAAGCCCCGTTAGTGGATCTTTATCCACTAATGCCAATAACTTTTGATTGGCTTTTTCAAGCTCATCGGTGCGAATCGCGACAGTTTCTTCTAGCTCCAGTTGGTGCTTAAGTAAGTCACGTTTACTGGCGGTGAGGCTCTTGTACAGGTTATATACTTCCTCTGATGTACTTTCATTATCAATTTGTTCTTTTAATTCAGTACCACTGATTTGTCCGAATTGATTAGCCACAATTTCTAATGAGTTAGTGAGTAAACGACACACTCTGGAGGAGATTAAAAAGGTCAAAATGATGGAGATGAATAGCATCAAGTAGGTGCCTAGCATTTGTGTTTCGGCGGTTTTAACTAACGGAGACAGTGGCTGTAATACATACAACTTCCAACCATTGTTTAGTCGATTACTGATGTACACGTATTCAGGTGATGTGGCGGTTAAGTTGTGAATATTGATCACATTTAAACTGGTGCGGTAATTTCCTTTTTCATTTGAATAGGTAAATTCTACGTGAGTGCTTAAGTTTAGAGAAGGGGTGGAATAAATGATGTTGTTATTGTTATCAACGATGATAATAAACTCTTTATCCCCTGTTCCATTTTGATTATCTATCTTAGAAAAGAACGCTAAATCCAGCGAGCCTTCAATAATTCCACTGACCTTTGATTGATCATTATTGTGATAAAAAGGGGCACTGATGGCGATAATTGATTCGTCACCAAAGCCGCGGCCTTTAAACACAGGCGAAACAAACAAGCGCTGATTATAAAAAGACTCAATAAAGTAGTCTCTATCTGAAATTGATAAATCCAGAGGTTGCCCTGTTTTATTGAGCATAATACTGCTGGGGCTTGCGGCAATCACTTGAGCATCAGTGTCTGCCAGCAGCATAGTAATAAAACTAGGATAATGCTGATGCAGTTTGATTAAAACTTGTTTTAATTCACTGTAGGATGACGTCGTTAAGCTGATTAAATCTGCTGCATAATCAATGACCATTTTATGTTCATTAAGGTATTGCTCGGTTGCCGTACTAATATGTTCGGTGGTGTCAGTTAAATTTCGCTTCAGTAACTCTTGTTGTTTTTCAAGAAACAAATAATTAAAAGTCAGTGCTGATAATAACAAGCAAAGGGTGATCATTAACGTCATAAAGTAGGTGACTTGAGCGTTAAAACTACGACGTTTTTGGTTGGTTTTTGTGTCATTTAACTGCCACGTATTAGGAATAAACAAGATGAACAGTGACGCCAAGCCAGCGTAAATTAAACCGTTGATGCTTTGCTTGATAATGGCGAATAACATGTGGCTATCTGGAAAATCAGCAAGTGTCACCATGTATATATAGGTTAATGGCATACCAAGAGCTAACCAATAAATACCACTGCTATATAAGGGAAACAGGCCTTTTCTGCGAGCAATGCCAATGAATATTGCTTCGGTACAAAATAGTAAATATACATGGGGGCTACCCCAAGTGAGCATTAATCCACTTGCGCTGAGTATGGCGGTGACTAAACCATACCAAGGGCCTAAAAGCACAGCTGAAATAACGGTAAAAGTATTACCTAGCACTAATTGGACATTGGCGAATATTGGAATGGGGTAGCAATTAATTACCATTCCTAATAGGCCAAAACAGAGTGCAATCAGGAGGTTTTTTTTATTTATTATAGGAAACTGCAATCGAATACCATGTGATCGAACTGTTATGTAAAAATTTTATACTCGTCAAGCATTTAACTCAAGTGGAAACGATATTGTGGCCCCCGTAATGTGAAAAATCTGAATTCTGCTTGTGAGCTCAATACCCATTTGAGGCAATACTTTCCTGCTGCTTATCTTAGTCAATCACTAAATTCAGTTCGACCTTGGTCTACATTAGCTTAATTGGTGATGTAGACATAACTTCAGCATTTCATAGGTTAAGTTGTTGTTAATAAGTAACTATTTTGTTTTTTCTATAACTGGCCAAACCAAATCTTAGACTAAGGTCGTGATTGTGGTCACATTTTGAGTTGTTAGATTAACTATCGACTTAAAAAATAATTAGCACTGGGGAGTCACTATGAGTTTCGAAAATCAAGATACAGCAAGTGGGTACTGGCGTGAGAATTTACGCTTAGTATTGGGGTTGCTGGCAATTTGGGCTGCAGTATCATTTGGCTGCGGTATTTTACTGGTCGATGTTCTTAATGAAGTCCACTTCATGGGCTTTAAATTGGGATTCTGGTTTGCACAACAAGGTGCCATGTATGTGTTTGTTGCACTGATTTTTGTGTATGTAGCGAAAGCGAATGCTTTAGATAAAAAATATAACGTACACGAAGACTGAGGAATAAATCATGGATGTTCAAACTTTAACTTATATTATCGTGGGCTTGACGTTTGCCCTGTACATCGGTATCGCAATATGGTCTCGTGCTGGCTCAACTAAAGAGTTTTATGTCGCTGGTGGCGGCGTGCCGCCAGTTATGAACGGTATGGCAACAGCGGCGGATTGGATGTCCGCGGCATCATTTATATCACTTGCCGGTATTGTTTCATTTACTGGTTATGATGGTTCTGTCTATTTAATGGGCTGGACCGGTGGTTATGTTCTGCTAGCGCTTTGCATGGCTCCATACTTACGTAAGTTCGGTAAATTTACTGTGCCAGACTTTATTGGTGATCGCTATTACTCACAAGCTGCGCGAACTGTTGCAGTCGTGTGTGCGATTTTCATCTGTTTCACCTACATCGCCGGTCAAATGCGTGGTGTTGGGGTGGTATTCTCCCGTTTCTTAGAAGTCGAAGTTGAAACTGGGGTTTATATCGGTATGGCAGTGGTGTTCTTTTATGCTGTTTTAGGCGGTATGAAAGGGATTACTTACACTCAGGTTGCGCAGTATTGTGTGCTTATTTTTGCCTTTATGGTACCAGCCATTTTCATCTCGGTAATGATGACAGGTCATGTGTTACCGCAAATTGGCTTTGGTGCAGAACTTGTTGATGCAGCAGGTAATGGAACAGGAGTTTACCTGTTAGATAAGCTTGATGGCTTGTCGGCAGAACTTGGCTTCTCTCAATATACTGAAGGCTCAAAGAGCATGATTGATGTGTTCTTTATTACTGGTGCCTTGATGTTTGGTACCGCTGGTTTACCCCATGTCATCGTGCGTTTCTTTACAGTGCCTAGAGTAAAAGATGCGCGTGTATCAGCTGGTTGGGCATTAGTATTTATTGCTATTATGTATACCACAATTCCAGCATTGGCAGCTTTCTCTCGTGTAAATATGATTGAAACCATTAATGGCCCAGAAAAAACCGGTGTTGCTTATGAAACAGCGCCTGAATGGATTAAAAACTGGGAAAAAACTGGCTTAATTACTTGGGATGATAAAAATGCTGATGGCAATATCTATTATGCTAAAGGCGATACCAATGAAATGAAAATTGACCGCGATATCATGGTATTAGCAACGCCTGAAATTGCATCTCTGCCAGCATGGGTCATAGCATTGGTCGCTGCTGGTGGTCTTGCGGCGGCACTGTCTACATCTGCGGGTTTATTATTAGTTATTTCTACCTCGGTATCCCATGATTTATTGAAGAAAAACTTCATGCCAGATATCTCAGATAAGAAAGAGCTTTTATTTGCGCGAATTGCCGCGGCGCTAGGTATTGTCATGGCGGGTTACTTTGGTATTAACCCACCAGGCTTTGTGGCCGCGGTTGTTGCGATTGCATTTGGTCTAGCTGCCTCGTCATTGTTTCCAGCCATTGTTATGGGGATCTTTTCAAGAACCGTTAACAAAGAAGGTGCGATTTCAGGGATGGTTTTAGGTTTACTATTTACTGCAAGTTATATCGTGTACTTTAAGTTTGTTAACCCAAGTGCCAATAGCAGTGAAAACTGGTTCCTAGGTATTTCGCCTGAAGGTATTGGTATGCTAGGTATGATGATTAACTTTGGTGTTGCATTTGCTGTTAGCAAAGTCACTGCAGCGGTACCTGCTGACGTGGTTGCTATGGTTGAGTCAATTCGATTCCCGAAAGGCTCAGGTGAAGCGCACGACCATTAAGATTCATACAATATGAATTTTAAAATGTGAGTATTTAACTCTCGGATAAAAAAGCGCTTCGGCGCTTTTTTTATTGGTGACAGTGTTCAATTCTTTATGAACAAATGCTGTTAGCAAGTGTTTAATATTAGTGAGTTAAATATTGCCACTTATGGCCATTGGTCGAATATCAGCCTCAATATAATTTACGTATATTAAATTAATAAGACAGAAAATGATTTGGCAGTAAGTAAGAGGCCCGCGATGAAAGATGCCAGTGAACTGCAACCCATTGTTCAATTTATTAAAGAGTTAGTGCCATTTGATAGTCTTTCAGAGACAAATTTAACGCGCTGCTGCAAGCAAATCACCATTGGTTATTACAGTAAAGCATCGGCTGTAGTGCCCTTAGATGCCAGTCATCCACAACTTTATATTGTTCGCTCTGGCGCATTTGAAGTAAGAGACAATCAAGGTGAGTTATTAGATAGGTTGGGCGAAGGAGACTACTTTGGTTTTCCGTCTTTGCTATCTGGTGAAAAAGTCAGTAACCAAGTGCAGATTTTAGAAGACAGTTTGGTGTATCACTTAGATCCCGAAACCTTTGATTTTTTGCGTAGTGAAAGCCGCAGCTTCGATCGCTTTTTTAATCGTGCCTTTGCCAGAAGAATGCGTCATCAAGCTAGATTTAAAGCAAAAGACTTAACCACAACCAATCGTATCAATAGTTTAATGTCTGCCGATCCTCTAATTATAAATTGTAATGCCAGTGTCAGTGAAGCGGCGAAAAAAATGCGTTTAGCCAGAGTGTCATCAGTGCTAGTGATGGATAATCAGCAATTGATTGGTATTCTTACCGATCGAGATTTACGTAATCGAGTGCTTGCTGAAGGCTTTGATGGCAATTTGCCGGTTCATCAAGCGATGACTCCCAATCCCACCAAACTTGAAGCTAACGCCTTAGTATTTGAAGCAATGCTGTTGATGAGTGAACATGGCATTCATCACTTACCCATTATGGAACAAGAAAATGTGGTGGGGATATTAACCAGTACTGATATTTTACGCGGCCAGAGTTCACAGCCCTTGCTATTAATCGGCGAAATAGAGCGGCAAACCAATATTGATAGCCTGATTAATGTCAGTAAACAAATTCCGGTATTACTACAAAATCTAATCAGTGCAGATGCCCGAGCAGAAGAAGTGGGTAGAGTATTAACCTCGGTTACCGATGCATTAACCCGGCGATTAATTATTTTAAATCAGCAAATTTTAGGTGAAGCGCCAATGGCCTTTTGCTGGTTAGCGTTTGGCTCACAAGGCAGGCAAGATCAAGCGGCCTGTTCAGATCAAGATAACGGTATTTTGCTGACCCATGAGCCTGATGAGCATGCAAAAGGCTATTTTGACGCGTTAACCCATGCGGTTTGTAAAGGGCTGGATCAATGCGGCTATATATATTGTCCCGGGGATATTATGGCGCAAAACCCCAAATGGCGTTTGTCACTGTCCCAATGGCAACAACACTTTGAAAAATGGGTGCTATCACCCGAACCTAAAGCCTTAATGCATGCCAGTATCTTTTTTGATATGCGCTCCGTTTATGGGCCGCAGAATTTATTTGATCAGTTACAACAGCACGTCTTAAGCAACACCAAAGATAATGATATTTTTCTTGCTGGAATGGCGGGTAACTCACTGGTTGAAACGCCGCCGCTAGGCTTTTTTAGAAAGTTTGTGTTAGAGCGTGACGGCAGTGAAGTAAAAGGTATGGATTTGAAACATAAAGGCGTAGCGTTAATCAACGATATCGCCAGAGTGTATGCTTTAAGTGCAGGTATTACTGAAGTGAATACGCCTAAGCGGATCCGAGCATTGATGGAAGCCAATATCATTAACCGTAAAGATGCCCTTAATCTAGCGGATGCCTTAGAGTTTATTGCGCATATGCGGTTATCAAATCAAGGTCAGCAGCATACACAACAACAAGAAGTCACCAATTACTTAAAACCGCAGCAAATGTCATCGTTATTGCGACATCAACTCAGGGATGCTTTTAAAGTGGTTCATGATGCGCAATCTGGCTTAAGAATGAAGTTTATGCGAAGTTATTAATGGTATTTCTATGTGGGTTGGCCTGTGATGTTAATAGTGTGGAGTAAACAACTTAGTGAATGAGTTATGGCTTAAAACGCGCTTACAGTTAGAACTTCTCGGTCAAAAAGACGAGCTTGCGGCTTACCAGTCGAGCGTTAAGCCATGCCTTAGTGCTACGATTGCGGATCTACCGATTATGGCAATAGATCTAGAAATGACCGGGTTAGATCCTCATAACGACCAAATAATCAGTATTGGTATCGTGCCGATTGAGCATGGCGCCATTCCGTTATCAAAAGCCCTGCAAGTGATGGTGACAATCGATGGAAGTGTAGGACAGAGCGCAGCTGTGCACGGGATTATCGATAATCATTTAACAGAAGCGTTATCACTAACACAAGCCATGGCCTGGTTGCTTGCACAAACTCAAGGCTCAATTTTATTAGCTCATCATGCACCAATGGACATTAGTTTTATCCAAAGCCATTTAGAAAAAGTCTATAAAAGAAGCATTAAATTGCCTTTTATTGATACCTTAGCGATAGAAAAACAACGACTTTTACGCCAACATGATGTGCTGCAAGAAGGTAGTTTACGACTGGATGCTTGTCGAAAACGATACGGTCTGCCGACTTATTATGGCCATGATGCCCTCACAGATGCACTAGCGTGCGCCGAATTGTTTGTGGCACAAATAGCCTCTATTGGCGACAGTAAAACCATGAAGGCGGCGCAATTTATTAGTATATAAAGGCAGTAGCCTGAATTTAATCAAATCAGTTTAAATCCAGTAAATAGATATAAAAAAACCAGTACAAGGCTGGTTTAATGGTTTAGCAAGCTGAGTTTACTTTGATTTGTTCATGAAGAAATCAACAGCTGGCTTAATGAGTTCTAAGGCAGTGACTTCACAAGGTGGAAGCTCGGCAGTAGGTGGGTTAATCGGTGTAGTACGCTCACCCCATTTAACTAATGCAGCCGCTGAGGTTAAACCCGCGCCAAAGGCACATGATAAAACAGTTTGACCTGCTTTCAACTTACCTTGTTCAAGAGCATCACAAATCGCAATAGGGATAGTGGCTGCCGAGGTATTGCCATATTTTGCAATATTAACAAAGGCTTTTTCTTTTGGAATTTTCATGCGGCCGATTAAGGTATCAATAATACGTTCATTGGCTTGATGAGGAATAACAAAATCAACGTCTTCTTTATTGATATTGCACTTTTCAAGCACTTTAGTGCTTAGACCACCCATGCCATGAATCGCGCGTTTAAACACTTCTTGGCCATTTAGATGAATGAAGAAGTCTAAAGAAGATGAATCAAAGCGATCCATTTTGGTACCAAAACCAGAGGCTAAAATATCACGCGCAGCAGGGTCATTATTTAACTCGTAACCTAAAACACCGCCTGGTTGGTCGCTTACTTCTAATACCACCGCGCCGGCGCCATCACCAAATAATACAGCGGTTTCACGTCGAGACCAATCAAGGTAAAAAGACAAACGCTCTGCACCAATAACCAACACTTTTTTATTTTGACCACTTTTGATCATTGAACTACCTAGACCAAGACCGTATAAGAAGCCACTACAGGCCGCGTTGATATCAAACGCGCCGCAAGTTGCACCAATATTGGCTTGCACCGTTGAAGCAATGTTTGGAATTAAAGTGTCAGGGCTTGCTGTTGCTAAGATTATTAAGTCAATCTCACTGCCATCAATACCTGCCGCTGATAACGCATTTTGCGCTGCAACGGTTGCAAGTTCTGAGGTATTTACGTGGCTAATACGTCTTTCGCTGATCCCGGTACGAGTTTTAATCCACTCGTCTGACGTTTCCATAAATGTGGCTAAATCGTCATTGGTCAGAGTTGCTGGTGGGACACATTTTCCCCAGCCGGTAATATGAGCATACTGCATGTGGTGATCTCTCAAATAAAAATTAAAAAATAATCTGGTAATAAAATGTCTTCATTTAATAGAGGGACTGTTACTCCCCACTAAACCTACTTTAAATGCTGGACCACAAGTGCCTTAATGGCTTCTGCTGCATGTAAAATATGTTGTTGTAATAATTTGGTCGCTTTGCCGATATCTTTGCGTTTGCACAATTCGAAGAGTTCGCGATGCTCTCGTTCCGCCGTTGGTATTCCACCGGTTAAAAGTAGCTGTAAACGGATATAGCGATCACAGTTATTATTTAAACCATGGACAACTTCGAGAGTATGAGGTCGATTAGCGGCTTCATATAAGCACGTATGGAACTGGATATTGAGTTCGCTCCAAGTTGCAACTGAGTCCTCTTGCTTAAAAGCCGACTCGAGTTTGGCTAGCACCTTGTCAGCCCGCTCAAAATCATCATCTTGTAGATTAGGAATTGCTTTTGCAAGCAAATCACTCTCTATCATAGCGCGTAGCTCAAATAATTCTGTGACCTGCTCAACAGAAAGCATTGTCGCAGTGGCACCTTTATGGGCTTCAAACTTGACTAACCCTTCAGCCTCTAACTGTACTAAAGCCTCACGAACAGGAATACGACTGACATTAAGTTGCGCAGCAATTGCTGACTGTCTAAGCGGTTCACCCGCTTTGATATAGCCAGAAAGTAATTGTTCTCTCAAAACTTCTACTACAGCTTGGGTGCGAGTTTTATGAATTATTGGCGTTATTTGACTCATTACTTCTTATAATTGTCACAAAATATCTACGGAAGGGTAACCTTTACTGGCGTTATTATAAAGTATCGATGTAAAAAATCTTCCTTTTATAATACATGTGCATATTTAACTAAGTAGTGGGATAATCACTGTAATTGAAATTTTAGGAGTAGTACCGTGAATAAAGCCATTTTTTTAGACCGTGACGGCGTTATCAATATCGATAAAGGCTATGTGCACTTGGTTGATGACTTTGAATACATTGAAGGTGTGTTTGAAGCATGCTTAGCATTTAAAAAAATGGGCTACATGGTCGTGGTGGTGACAAACCAATCTGGTATTGCTCGCGGTATGTATAGTGAAGATGATTTTCACCATTTAACTGAATGGATGGATTGGAACTTTGCTGATAAAGGTGTGGAGTTGGACGGTATCTATTATTGCCCCCATCATCCAGAAAAAGGCCTTGGGGATTACAAACAAGATTGTGATTGCCGCAAACCTAAACCCGGTATGCTTAATAGTGCTGCAGAATTTTTAAAAATTGATATGAGTCAATCTATCATGGTGGGTGATAAAGCCGATGATATTCGCGCTGCAAAAGCTGCTGGTATTAATACCGCTATATTGGTACGAAGCGGCAAAGTTGTCGATGAAGCAGGAATTGAGCTTGCGACAGTAGTTGTAGATAGCATTGCGGATGTAGCATCATTTATACAAAATAACACTTAAACCAGCTTGTAAAAGCCCTTGTTTCTTTTGTGTTTCTTTTGTGTTTTTTTGGGTAATTTGTTGATTTTTTTGAAGTGGGCGGTTTAAATATTGATGGTGTAAGTGTAACATCTTCCTATGTTTAATAGGGATATGAGAACTAGCATGGCTTTAAGTCGTCGCCATTTATTATCAAATTTACCATTTATTATTGGCTTCAGTGGGCATCGAGATATATTTCATGCGGATGAATCCATAGATTGTAATAAAAATATAAAAGAACAAGTTCGCTCGGTGATATTGCATTGGTTTAATCATCTAAATCCAACATCACATCATAACGCTTCAAATGAAATTACTACTCCAATCTGGATTTTAACCGGACTGGCGGAAGGCGCAGACTTACTCGCCATTGAAGTAGCTTTAGAGCTACAGACTGAGCTAGGTAATGATGCTATTCGTGTCATTGGTTGTTTACCTATGCCGCTGGAAAATTTCAAACAGGATTTCGAGTTTGAGTCTGATAATAGCTTAATATCGATTGAGCAATTCAACTTTCTTGTAAATGAGTTAAGACAGCCTTATAACGAGTTGATAGAAGTAAAACATGCTTTAACTGATGACGAAATGCATCAGGCTGTAAATGATGTTAACTATGGTAGCCTTAGGAATAGTTTATATCTTAATCAAGGTCTTTTTATTGCAAAGTATTGCAATGTATTAGTTGCATTGTGGGATGGAAAAAAAGCACAAGGCACAGGCGGTACTGCTGACATTGTCCGATACAAGTTGGGCTTTGATATCCAATGGCCATCAGGTACGGAACACTCAGCACTACAAGCAATATCAGAGTTTGACGGTCAGACGGCCGGACTTGTGCACCATTTGCCTACAGTACGCTTAAAAAACACTTCCGTTCAGAATGAAAATCAAAGTGTAATAATTGATACCCTAAGTGCAGATGATCAGGTATTGATTAATTATGAACCTCCCATTGGTAAATTATATTCCTATCATTATGAACAAAATGGTCAGCAAAGTGAGTTGACTTGCTTTATTTCAAAAGAATTCAATACGTTAGTTAATGAGCTGAAGTATTTTAATGAGTTTAGTGCTAACAAACTGTCAGAAATAACTGAACCTACCTATAAGTCACCACATAAATCAGGTTTATCTGTGTCTCAGCCAATCTTCGAAGCTGCCGACAACATCGCTCTTAAAGCTCAAACGAGTTATCGCAGTCTCGTTAAGTGGTTTTTTATATTCGCAATACCTGGTTTTGCTTGTTATGAAATCACGGGTAATTTCGTTAATTCAATTACGGGTTCAACAATCATATCTGTCACATTATTGGCTATTGTTGCTTGTTCGCTAATTGTAACATTCGCAGCTAAACGAAACTTAAAATGGAAATATCAATTAGCTCGCGGAGTCGCTGAAGGCATCAGGATCAGAGGCTTTTTAAATCTTTCTAATATACCTCCGGCTGCAACTTCAATTATTCCGAGACGCTTTCGCAGTTTTTATCCATTATTTAATCATGCTATTTCAGTTGCTGAACTGGATTGGTGGCGCCAAAATGAAGTCGCTACTATGGATGAAATTAATGTCGGTTGGTTAGAAGATCAGCGCCTGTTTTTAAATTCTAAATTACAGCTTAACGCAAGCTCATTAAATGACATTTTGTATAAACGTCCTTTATACGCCAGCAGGTTATTTTCACAGGCAGCAAAAACCTGTTTTAGAGTATCAATTATTTTAGGAGCACTGCTCTTATTATCAATGATTAGTCAACAAGTGCTGAAAGTAAATTTGTTCAATGAATCAAACAACTGGTTAATGTTAACTCTACAATACAGTTTAATGACAAGTGGCTTATTTGCTTTATGGAATGAACTTTGTGGTTATGAAGAAACGGCCAAGGGCTATCAAAGTTTATACGAACTTTATTGCCGAGCTCAGTCCTTATTTACTGGCCAAATGTCTCAAGCGAAATCTGTTATGTTGCAAGACTTAGCGAAAGAAGCAATGTTTGAACATGTCAGTTGGTCAAATGCAGAATCAAGTACTGATTTAAAGCAAAAAAAATGATACAAAACAAATAACACAGAAGAATATATTCAATTGGGAATAAGAAGAATGACTCAAGAAATCCAAAAGTATAAAACCCGAACAATAGACGAATTAAAAAAACACAAACAAGTGAAATTAGTTTTTGGTCGTTATCATTTAGAGTGGGATAGCGAAGGTAATTTAACTTGGTTTTGCCAAGAAGAAGATGCAAAGAAAGAAATCAATAGCCATATTGGTAGCATCATTGGCTTAATGGCTTTGGTTAACCAAAAGAATGGATCCCACTTTCTAACCGTAGATGATGCACATACTATATACATTGCCCAAAGCAGAAATGGAAGTTTAATTAAGCAACTTAGTGGCCACGAAGGTCGCATCACTGGTTTGCTTGAACTCGTCAATGGTAACTTATTGAGTGTGAGTGATGATGGCACCGTAAAATATTGGGATTTAAAAACCTACAAGTGTATTGCGACATTAGATGTGCATATTAAATCAGTTGACGATATTGAAGTTCTTGAAGGGATTGAGCGAACATTTATTATAAATGTTGGTAATGATACTCAGCTTTGGTCGCTTAAAGGAGATCTACGCGTTGAATTAAAAGGCCTTAAAGAAGAGATTCGATTCTATGGTCAATTAAATTCAGGCAATTGGCTAGTTGAGCCAATGAAAGGTCATCCAATTCTTTGGTCATCAGATGGCAAGCCGATTTGCAAATATAAATTTAGTTTTTCAGTAAGAGATGGATTTATTGAGCTTGAGAATGGTCAATTGCTAATTAAAGACCAATCAAATGTTTTGCAAATTTGGACTCAATCAGGGGAACTGGTAGAAAAACACACAAGTGACAATGTTATTGCTGAACATTTTGATGAGCTTGAAGCTGCAAAAGACAAAACTTCTCGCTGGTTACATCAGCATCGTTCAAGTGATGATTATCCACAAATATCAAATAACTTTAACTGGGATAACATTGATCCAGATAAAGAAAAAATAGATAAGCCAAATGAAAATAGCGGCTTTCCTAGATTAGAACAAGGCGGTACTGTCGAACAGCAGAGACAAGGCTTAAAACTAAAGCAGGGTTCTGATCAAAGAACAATTTGGGACTTCTTTTTCCGCCCCAACATCCGCAGTATAAAAATGGCTTTACGACAGCAAATTGATACAGCAAGAAGCGCAGAAGAAAATCTAACGAAGCAAAAAGAGCAGGCAGAATTAAAAATAAAAAAACACACGAGTAAACGAAAGTTTGCCAAGTTTGCAGCATTCTTTTTTGCGATACCTACAATATTAATGTGCTTAATAAGTTATTACAGTTATGCCATGCTCAAACCTGCGACGTTAATTACTCATACTGACTCTGTTGTTAACTCAATACTAGGTGTGGTTTCCCCAAACGATGCTGGCACCTTTACAATAAGCACTAGGAATATTAGTGAAAGTGCACAACATATCCAAATTGCATTAGCGGGCATAAGTGGAATTTTATTACTAATAACGCTGTCTTGGTTTTGGCGTAATAGAAGTCAAAAAACAAAACAATTGGAAAAAACCGGTAACTTGCAGCTTATCAATGTAATGATGGAAAACTTTGAAAAGCTAATCAACACAATTAAAAATCATCGAACTAGTATGCTTGAAAGTGTTCCTGCGAATAAGAACCCTCGTTTGTTTGCCAGCGCAGATGTGCATACCTTGATAGAAGATAAAATAAATAATGAAATTCAACAAATAGCATTAGACAAACTAAATCTTGATAAAAGCGAACTTATTCATAGAGATGGAGGCGCTGTTTTACAGGATTGGTCGATCATCCAAACTGGTAAGCCAAAGAAAATTAATAGACAAAATGAAGTTTGCGTTCATTTTGATGGCCATGGAAACTTAGTTAGTGCTGTCAGAGTTATTCAATTTATCTTTTTAACAAAAGAACAAGTTAATGTTTTTTATACCTATTATGATTTTATTGCAGATGAATTCATAGAAGAAGGGGAAACTGACTTATCTCTTTTCTATACAGACATCAGTACTGTTATTCGAAGCAATGTAGAAAGTAAATTGTTCAAACAGGATCTATTAAATACTAAAATTACGCTTTCGTTAAATAGTGGTAAGAACATTAGTTTAGTCATTCTTAAAGAAGAAAGTGTAAAAGCACTATCCAGCGAATTGGTTTCTAATGAAGATGAAGCTGAAGTAATAGAAGAAATGGATGATGAAGCTTCTTTAGAGCTTGTTAGAACATTACTAGAACAGGAAGAAGCTGAGATAAGTACCCAGTTTGAAGCTGATCTAGATATGGCAAAAGAAGATAATAATGAAGAGTTAGTTAACCAAATATCTAGAGCACAAGCTCAACTCCTTGATTATGTACGAAAGCAACAAGCGTCTGTAGATAATTATAATTCTGATGAAAGTGTATCTAACATTTCAAAAGATAATCTTGCAGATTTAACATACCGAAATATTAAAACTCAAATTGAAGCTAAGAAAAGTGAAGCTACAGCAGCTTAAAGACCAAGATTATCATTAATAGAAGAAGTAAAATCAGATGAAAAAAATATTTGTTAGTTACAGCACTAAAGATAATGATGCAGCAAATAAAATTGTTGAAGGTATTAAGCTTGCTGGCCACGATGTATGGTTTGCACCAGATAAAATTCTTGGTGGAGATAATTACGCTGAAAATATTGAGCAAGGTATAGAGCAGAGCGAACTGTTTGTTTTGTTAGCCTCTAAACATGCTATCGGAAATAAAGAGTTGAAACTTGAGGGCTCTGAAGAAGTTGCCAATGAAATTCAGCTTGCCAAAAAACATGGTTTGAAAATAGTACCCTTGAAACTGGATAACAGTTTAATTGTAGGAGCATCGGGTGGTAATAATTATCACTTTATTCGAAAACAATGGATAGATGTTGCCGCTGCTTTGGAAAGTGGTGATTTTGATTCGGTAGTGGGACAAATCGTTACCACTGCAGACTCTTTAACATCTAAAAGTTTTGATGAAGCTTATATAGAAGAGGCAGAGCTTGCATTACTTGTCGGGGATACTCAACAAGCAATGGATGTTATGGCATTACATAGCTTTTCAAAGAGCAATAGAAGCAGAGCAGAGTTTGTTAAGCTTTTAGCCAAATTGCTAAAGTCAGGAGTTAAAGGTTTAGATATCGATAAAGCTAATACGATAGCGACAACATTACAGCGACTTCGAGATAGCGATATTAAACCAAGTGCTACTTACTTGCTTGCCGTTTTAAATGAGTTCTGTTTCCGGAAAAATGGTTTTAAAACTTCGATTGAGCCTTTCAACTTACTTAAAGACTCAGTAAAGACCCATGAAACAGTACCATTAAAGTACCGAGCTATCATTGATAAACTTTTACCACATGAAAGCCAGTTCGCTGTTGAGTGGCTTATACACTGATGAAAGCTTAGTATTTGATGATGAATATCACTAAAAGGTTTGATCTTGTATATTATTTGCGCTGTTGAGCTTGATTTCTTAAATTAATTAATAAAAGCACTTGCGGGAAAAAATGTTTTCCCTATAATGCGCAACCACTGACACGGAACAAGGCGTCTAGCGCTAGTTACCGAGTCCGCTCTTTAACAATTTATCAAGTAATCTGTGTGGACACTCACAGGTGTTGAGTTAATCGAAATTGTCACTTAGGTGGCAATCAAAATTATTATCAATGTAACGATGAGTTTTCATAGCAATATGTAACAAACAGGATGTAGATTCTTCCGAGTCTGCATAATGTAATCAGAATTCATTGAGCCGAAGCATTTTCGAATGTTTCAACAAAACTTTAATTGAAGAGTTTGATCATGGCTCAGATTGAACGCTGGCGGCAGGCCTAACACATGCAAGTCGAGCGGTAACAGGAAGAAAGCTTGCTTTCTTTGCTGACGAGCGGCGGAC
>NZ_MCTY01000230.1:0-3414 GCF_002873635.1 Shewanella sp. 10N.286.52.B9 | reverse complement strand
CAGAATCTGTTACACCCTCTGGCAACAACCTCATTTAAATGGACTAACTAGTTTTGTTTTTTAAACATTAAACTATTAGGTACAGATTGTTGAAATTTTGATAAAAACAATATTGCTTCTGAAAGCTCCAAAGACTCAATTTCTTTTATAACCTGGTTGGTGTATTCACGAGGCTTATACCCCATTTCTATCTCATAACTTATTGCTCTCAAGAACGATTTACCATTTGTTTCTGCCCCCAAACCAAGTAGTGCATTGGTTTTAGCCTGTTTAAAACTCGCTTCTGAAATGCCGTCAAACCTTGTTTGCAACTGATTATGTAGATAATCATGCGTGTATTTAACTAACACAGAATGTTCGGTACTAGAAGATTCAACAACATAGGACAGTGAAGCTCTAGAAAGCCTATTCATTTTGGAGTTCGCTATATAAGCTATCTTTTTCTGAGTTCTCATTAGATCACTAAACCCACTTGTAGTTAGCTCCTTCAACACTCTGAGACTTGCTTCATCAATTGGAGATGCATATCTAGTGACTAATGTATGAGAAAGCGCCTTCTTCTGTGAATCAACTCCGATTCTTACAGAGTAGGCATCTTTATTATCGGTGTGCCAATTTCGATTTTGCTTGTGCATTTTATTATTTGTAAAATAACCAGTAAGTATCGGTTTACCTGTAGGGTTTACTACTATAATTGACTCTTTAACTTCAGTAATATAATCGTTGAAATCTGGTTGAGTTACTTTACTGATTAATTCAGGAATTAAATCTGGTGACAACCTTTTATCAACTTGACTATCCGAATCAAGTATTGCCAGCTTAAAGGCTTTATCCCTAAGGTTGTAATTATACTTTCTGAGCGAAATATCCTTAATTCGCTCTAATTCAACAGCACTCACCTCTTTTAAACCACTCCTTAAAATATCATGGGCATATTTTGCAAGCAGCTTTCCTTGTCCAGACAGCACTATGCCGATTGATTGATGGTTAAGGTGAGTTTCAAGTTTATAGTCGGCAACCGCTGCAAAGTAAGCTTTATCTCCTAACGCGCTCCTTAGTTTTTCAATTAGTAAAAGTGACATTACTCTAGTTTGAGAGCTCGACCTATTCCTATGTCCCTCAAGTTGAATGAGTATTTCATCGCTCATCTCTCCTTTTTTGACATCTACTATTGATACTTCAAGTGGGAATTCTATTCTAGTTTGCTTATCTTGACTCAAATAAGGGTTTTCACTCGGAAAATGGAAATTATCTCTGTCTAATTGGGGAATACTTTTATCAATGGTGTCCCCTATTTTTGATATACTAAATTGGCGATCATAAAAGCTAGAAGATCGCTTATATACTTTATCAGTCTTGCTTGTGACGAATGCTTGCATATTTGAGGGGGTTAAATGGCTCAAATAACCTCTTAAGTCCATTGAGCTTACTAGGTCGAAACTCCCCTTATGTGTAATTGAATTGACAGTTTCAAAATGTAATAAGGTATCAGATATATCACTTAACCAATCTCCAGGCTCTTTACTTACCGCTTTATCTAAAACTCTCTCTCGAACAAGCTGTAGCTCTTTCTGCACATATAACGGTACACCAGAGCTAATTTTATTCACATAAGCAAAAACACTCCCCATAACCAAGCCTAATTCATTATGTCCTTTTGGCGTTAAATCAATATATATATTCAACACTTCATTCAAGTAATCACCTTGGAATGATGCAGATAACGAATACGCCAAACCTTTTGATTTAAGGTAGTGAAAAATAGACCCTGGAGCTTCATGACCAATTAAGTCAATAACTAACGTGGAAGTATCAAAATTAGTTTTTGACAACCTATTAGGTACCTCAAACCGCATATCTAACGATATACGGTTTGATTCAGAGTCAATTGAAATTAAGGTAGCTAACTGTGAATTAGAATGAAGTGGTATGTATTTTGGTACATTATCTTCACCAGATTCAAGAGACCCAAACTCAGATTTAATAAACTTTATGATGTCTTCTTGAGGCTCGTTGGTATATATGGCTAAAGCCATATTATTTGCAACGTAGAAACGCGAATGGAATTTTTTTAATGCTGGTTCGATATTTCTAGCTTCTGTACCTAATGATTCATGATTTCCAATTCCAAATTTTCGAGCACTATTTGTGTCGATAGTCATGTCTTTCATAACTGACAATATACCTTGCCAATCATTATTTCTCCCAGACTCAAACTCCTCATTAACTTCTGAAAGCCCTATATCAACAGCGTTAGTCAATATCATTGGGCTTTCTATAATATCAACTAACCTTCCTAGACCATCTCTAAATAAGGAATTTTGTATCTGAAAATGATAACGCGTATTTCCGCTGCGTGTTGATCCATTAGACCAACCACCTGCTGATTTAAAGAAATTATCCCAACTGTCAATTTGCGGATACTGCTTACTCCCCAAAAACACAATATGCTCTAATAGGTGTGGTAATCCTTGGGCGTGAAATGGAGCCTCACGTTGACCTGCTTTGATAGTGAGCGAGGCAGCTGATACCTCAGCATTTGGATCCGATATAACTACAAATCTTAATCCATTTGACAGCGTAAACTGAGAAGAAAGCTGCTTGCTTGCATAATTTGGAGATATCTGCTGAGCTGGTAGCATGAAAGCTATACTTCCAATAGCACAAATAAAAAAAAACTCTTTAAACATTAAAAATCCCTGTAACTGTTCTGTGTTAAAAATCCATATTTATCACGTTTATATACATAATTTAAAATAGTGTTTCAGCCTATATTTTTATGGCCAACTACAACAGGTAAACCCGTTATGATTTTTCTAATAGCATACCTTTCTTTTATCGTTGAAACGCAAGAAATAGGTTATAAGTATGTACATATTAACTTCAACTTTTTTGAATATGTTTAACGTTATCTTGCTTATAGGCAGACGTTCGATAATTTGAACTGTCGATTGAACATGATATTATCGGTTTAATCATAATGCGTGTTTCACTTTAGCTACTGGAACTTTCCACTTATTTTTCAAATCAAACTAATTTCTGAAACGCTTCAGCAATAGCTTGCCTAGCTTGATGAGCATAAACCAAAGTATGTTTTAACGATGTATGGCAAAGCGCTTTTGAAACAACGCTTACATCTACCCCCGATAATAACAAGGCCACCCATTCTAGTTGGCTAAATGTTAAACACTCTACTAGGCTTTAGTTATTACTTAATTTTCGGTAATTAATGATGGCCAGACCTAGAAAAACACTCGTGAGTTTAGAAGATACGCCTTACTACCACTGTTGTTCGCGTGTGGTACGTAAGGCATTTTTGTGTGGGTTTGATAAGACGACAGGCGAAAACTATGAACATCGCCGTGAGTGGGTAGATAACCGAATTATTGAATTATCGACGATTTTCGCGATTGA
>NZ_MCTY01000229.1:0-1124 GCF_002873635.1 Shewanella sp. 10N.286.52.B9 | reverse complement strand
GACTGAATTGATTTAAGTCTTCTGGTGTTTTAATGCTTTTAGCAGCTTCTTTAGCAAAAGCTTCAATATCTTTTTTGTTCATGAGTATCTGCCTATCCTTGACTCTCTATAGAGTACGTGTTGATAAGCAGTTACACAAAATTAGTTACAGTCTCTGTTGCCACAAAAAAGCGACAACCTCATTTTTAGTTATGGGATATTTATTACTCTGTCTGCTGCTGCAATAGTCTCGCTTCTGTGAGCAATCATAATACGAGTAATATCTAGCTGTTTAATGTTTTGATTAATCTTCTTCTCTAAGTCGTTGTCTAAGTGGCTAGTCGCCTCATCTAAGAAAAGAACTTTGGTTTTTTTGTACAAGGCTCTCGCTATTAGTATTCTTAGCTGCTGCCCACCAGATAAAGTTGAACCCATATCACCTATCAAGCTGTCATAACCCAATGCCATGCAGCTAATATCTTCATCAATGCAAGCGAGTGTTGCACAATGTTTTGCGAGTTCCAAATCTGCATCTGCATCTGCATCTGCAGAGAAAAATGAAATATTATCTAGAATGGTACCAGAAAATAAGTGGTCATCCTGCATAACGACACCTATTGAGTTTCGAAACAAAGATATTGGTAGATTGCTAATGTCTTGGTTATCTATTTGTATAACACCACTCGTCGGAGTGTAGAAACCTAATACAAGCTTGAAGAGGGTAGATTTACCCGCTCCAGAAGGGCCTGTGAATTACAAAGCCACCCATTATTTTGAAGTTATAACATAACGCCTTTCATTTTGAGTTGCCAACACCAACATTCATTTACTGATGGGATTATTCCTGCCAAAGGACTAAATACTTCATCATTAATCACCAAAAATAACTCATAAACTAAATTCAACACAGCAAAAAAGCTTGATATCTATCAAGTGGAAAATGCTTTTATTTGAAATTAAGAAATGGTGTATTAAGCGCACAACCAGCGCTGACAGTTAGCTGCACCTTGTCGTCGTTTTAGGTCTAAATGCTCACAATAATCTGTTAATGCAGGCAACGCCCCCACCGCACCTTTGAATAAAGCGCCAAACTCAGTGGTGATTTTAAGCCAATTCTCTGCGGGAATGTTCAGCCTATTGAGGAT
>NZ_MCTY01000228.1:0-19206 GCF_002873635.1 Shewanella sp. 10N.286.52.B9 | reverse complement strand
CTTAAAATATAGTTAATATTTAGTTAGGTTTACATAATATGGTCTTTTTTCGTGAAAATCGAACTCTACCAGATTGATTGATAATAACCGCTTTTGAATATGGACTATCAAAACTGTCTGGGCAATATCTAAAGGTTCCATTGGTACCCGATGCAAGTCCATCAGGTTGAAACCTTATAGCTTTTCTATTGTAGTAAACAATATCTTCTTCATTAAAGGCCGTTTTTTGATAAATGATTTTATCATTACCGCTTATTACATTTGATTCTCCACCATCGGTGAAAATGGTGAAACCTTGTTGCCAATCATTAATGCATCGATTTTCTTCAACAGGGCATATTGTGACACGAGTACTAAAGCTAATAGCATGATTACGCCCCAGTTGGATCAACTGTTGAATTGATCGAATATTACTGTCACTTCTTGCATGATTCAAAACGGTACTTAGATGAGGGACCGTTATGGCTGATAAGATACTCGTAATCGATAATGTAACTATCACTTCAATGAGGTTAAAACCCTTGACTGGTTTTTTCATAAAATCATCCTTGATTTTTTAAACTGGCAATCCGGCCAATTTATAGAAAGCAAAGTATAGAAGGTATTTTGACCAATGCTAGTAATCCCTATTTAGTGAAAGCGTTATTAAAGTATGAGCAATCAAGACTCGCTTGAAGTAAGATAGTTCAAGTATTCAAACTATTAATAAATAGATTGAAATTTGAGAATGAAGTTTTATATCTATATTTTTCCAAGTGATTAGGAGTGAGTTGATGAAAAAAGTAGAAGCCATTATTAAGCCCTTTAAATTGGATGATGTGCGTGAGTCACTTGCTGAAATAGGCATTACTGGCATGACTGTGTCAGAAGTTAAAGGTTTTGGCCGCCAAAAAGGACATACTGAGCTTTATCGCGGTGCGGAATATATGGTCGACTTTCTTCCTAAAGTTAAAATTGAATTAGTGATCCAAGATGAGCAATTAGACCAAGCCATTGAGGTTATTGTTGATACTGCTCGTACGGGTAAAATCGGCGATGGAAAAATATTTGTAACCGATATTGAACGTGTTATTCGTATCCGTACTGGCGAAGAAAACGAAGATGCTGTTTAATTTACAATAGATTAAATTAAAAAAGCCTCAATAAATAATTTATTGAGGCTTTTTTATTGGGGATAAATTATAAGCTCACTATTGCCATCATGGTTTGCTTGATGAGTCCCGAATAACCGGCTCAGGCGTAAATACCATCGATTTTTTCTCAGTCGTTTCTTTGCTATTGGCGATTAACAGTTCAGTGGCGACTTTGGCAATTTTCACGTTTGGTTGATGCACTGTGGTTAATTTGGGCCACGTCTGTCGGGAGAAGGGGCTATCCTCAAATCCTACAATGGATAAATCTTTTGGTATATCAAGTCCGGCTAAACGCGCAGCAAATAATGCTCCGGCGGCAATTTCATCGTTACACGCAACGATTGCCGTAGGGCGTCTGGTTAAATTAATCAGTTTATTAGCGCCTTCCACTCCTGATTCGAATGAGTATTTTCCATCTAAAACCCATGCGTTATTCACGTTAAGATTATTGTGCTCAAGGGCATGTTTAAAACCACCTAAACGCTCTTTGGTTGATTCATGCTGCTGATCGCCACTTAAAAATCCAATGTCACTATGACCCATGTCGATTAAGTGTTGGGTAATTTCTAAAGCGCCATGTTTATCATTGACAAGTACAGTAAGCCCATTTTCTGCATCAGTGCTTTCGCCTGCAATAATTCTTACATAATTAGCATCTATTTCATCAAGTGCTGCAAGTATCTTCGGGTCTTCTGACATTGGCGGGGTGAGCACTAAACCCGATAGCCGAGAGTGTTTGACCATTTTGGTTAGTTCATCACAAATTGTGTCAGAGGTAGCATTACAAGGGTGGATCAACAACTCGTAGCCTTTATCTTGGCAGGCAGAAAGAATACCGTTCTGCATATCAATAATATAATAAGCATTGGGGTTATCATAAATAAAACCAATAACATAGGATTTTGTGCTTGCTAGATTTCTTGCTGCTAAGTTAGGTTGATAATTTAGCTCATTAATTGCTGCATTGACCTTGTCGACCGTGGTTTGTCTGACTGACGATTCGTTATTGGTGACCCGTGAAACGGTTTTAATTGATACGCCAGCATGTTTGGCAACATCATTTATGGTTACTTTCATTATTTGTTAACTCTTAAACTCAGGCGATGAACTTAGCATTGTATTTATATTGATAACCATCATCCCCAAATGAAGGTTATCAATATTGTAGGTAAAAACAAAAGCTAAGCCGATTTAACTCTAATAGTGCTTATTTTTATCCTAATAGGCAATCTCGAATTACTTTTCTGGTTGGATGAGTTCACTTTAAAGTCTATTTGTTCTTAATTTGATACAAACATCGTCAACATTTAAGTGTCTGATTTTTAGTTATTAATTGTGTTTACATCTGTTTTATATAAGCTGGCTTTGCACATTTTGTCTGCAATAAAGTTATTTTGTTGTGGCAAGACTGTTAAATATTGTGTAATGTTTGCTCTAGACATGACAGCGTTGTCATTCCGATTGGAATGGTTATGTATCCAAAAACGATAATAAAGTTATGGAAGGGAAATGAAGATGCGACCTATTAATTTTAAGAAAAATGTTTTAGCAACTAACATTGCTATCCTACTTGGCAGTATGGTTTCAGTTGCTGCGTTTGCAGCAGATGCTGAAACTACAGAAGAAAATATCGAAAATATCGAAAAAATTGAAGTAAAAGGCATGCGTGCCTCGATGAAGGCTTCAGTTAATGATAAACGTTTTTCTAACTCTGTTGTTGATGCGGTAACGGCTGAAGATATCGGTAAATTTCCTGATGGTGACGTGGGTGAGTCATTAGGGCGTATACCAGGTGTGGCTGTGAGCCGTCAATTTGGTCAAGGCCAAGGTGTTTCGATTCGTGGTGCTTCTAGCAGCTTGACTCGTACATTATTAAACGGCCATTCAGTTGCATCTACCGGTTGGTACGATCAACAGTCAATTGACAGAAGCTTTAACTACAGTTTACTACCATCAGAAATGGTCGGTGGAATTGAAGTATATAAATCGTCTCAGGCTGATTTACCTGAAGGTGGTGTTGGCGGTACCGTTATCGTTAAAACCCGCAAGCCATTAGATTTAGATGCCAATACTGTATTCCTTAGTGCTAAAGGCGACTACGGTACAATTTCTGAAGAAACAGATCCTGAATTATCAGGCCTATACAGCTGGAAAAATGAAGATGAGAACTTTGGTTTCTTAATTTCTGCAGCTGGCTCAGAAACAACTTATCAACGCAATGGTATTGAGTCATTAATTGGTTGGGGTGATATTGTTCCGACGACTTTTGAACAAGAGCGTGAACGTACTGCTATTAACGGTTCATTCCAATACAGTCCAACAGATAATTTAAATTTCGGTTTAGACATTATGAGTCTGGACATGAAAGCGAACAACGCAAATACCTCATTATTCGTGATGTTCCCAGATGATAAAGACGAAGCGTGTGAACAGCGTAACTCTTTAGGCACTTGTACTTTCTATCGCCGTGATGGTAATGGTGAAAACCCAGGTTGGGCACAAACTTGGGCGCGCCAAGCTAGCATGGACTCAAATACTTACGATTTCAATTTCGATTACGAAAATGACATGTTTAAAGTAGAAGGTCGTGTGGGTAACACCAAGTCTGAAGGTGGTACTGATTTAACTTCTAACTATGGTTTCTGGTTAGGTACCGCTGCTGATTATGCTGGTACTTATGATGCGACTGGTGAAATCATCAAAATAGATGTTGCTAATAAAAACTTCACCGCAGATGACTTTGGTGGTCAATTGTCCCCTGCAGGTTGGGCACTTAAAAAGCAGCCAAACTCAGATGAAGAAACTTACGCACAATTAGACTTTACTATTCCGACTGATTTAGGTGCGATTACCTCATTCAAAACAGGTGTTCGTTATGCAGATCATGATGTTAGCACGTTAACTTTACCTGCAATCGTTAATGCTGATATAGCAGCAAAAGATGCATCAGCATATTACAGTGGTCAAATTTCATCGGGTGCAGGTTATACCTTACCTAAGCCAGATATGGATGCCATGTTAAAGGATGCTAAGGCTGCAATTAATGGTTTCTCGACAGAAGGCACCGTATATAAGGCTGGCTACGGCACCATTAACGAAGAAAACCTATCGTTATATTTAATGGCTAATTTTGAGTCAGACGGTATGCGCGGTAACTTCGGCTTACGTTATATATCAACAGATGCATCATCTGATTATTTCGCGCTGCAAGCTGATGGTACTTATGCCGATAACTTAAGCACTAAAGATGCAAGTTATAATGACGTATTGCCAAGTATCAACGTTGCATTTGATGTGGCGCCAGATGTCATTATCCGTACTTCAGCATCACAAGTGATTTCACGTCCTAATTATGCTGATATGTTTGCAGCTTCGGCACTGCAAGGTTACAACGATGACGTTGCAGGTAACCAAGTGGTTAGTACCGGTAATATCGCCCTTGAGCCATTTAAAGCGACTCAAGCTGATTTAGGTGTGGAATGGTATTTCAGTCCTGACGGGTTAATGAGTGCTTCTTACTTTATCAAAGATATCAGCTCTTTTATCACCTCAGAGCAGAAGCTAGATCAAAGCATTGGTATTGTTGATCCTAATTCAGGTGAAGATAACTGGACTGTTTCAACGAAGAAAAATGGTACTGGCGGTCAAATCCAAGGTATAGAGCTGCAAATCCAAGATGGTTTTGACAACGGCTTTGGTTACTCTGCTAACTATACCTTTGCTGATTCTGATGCTGCAGCTGAGAACTACCCTGATCAAGTTAGCGTATTTTCTGACTCTTCTAAGCACACTGTTAACTTAGTTGGTTACTACGAGATGGATGACTTCTCAGCACGTGTTGCTTATAACTGGCGTAGTGAATACATGATGCGTGAGTTACCAGGTTTCTACGGTAACCGTGAACATCAAGACTTCGGTACACTTGATTTAAGTGCTAACTACAATATCACTGATTACTTAGGTATCACATTTGAAGTAGTTAACTTACTTGAAGAAGACAGTGTTCAATTAGGTGTTGCACCTGATGATGCTGACGTTAAGCCTGAGCTAAAAGGTGGTTACCCAGCATGGAGCTTTGAAGGTGAAGCTCGTTATAAGTTAGGTTTAAACTTACGTTTTTAATCTGATTTAGAAGCATAAAAAGCCTAGCACTTGCTAGGCTTTTTGATTTTAACTTTCCACTGGTAAATACGGTTAAAATCCAATTAGCGACTTATCTACAGTTAACAGTTAAGAGGCGTAATATGAAAGTGCAGAAGATTGTTATTATCGGTGGTGGCACAGCAGGTTGGCTTGCTGCAAATCATATTGGTAAAGCGGTGCAATCATTGGCTGATGTGTCCGTTACGTTAATCGAGTCTCCTGATATTCCGTCCATTGGTGTTGGTGAAGGCACTGTACCTGCGATTAGGCAGTCATTACAAAGCTTTGGAATAAGCGAAACCGAGTTTATTCAGCAGTGTGATGTGAGCTTCAAGCAATCTATCCAATTTCGAAACTGGCTCGATAAAACCAAACATGGCGCAGATAATCGCTACCATCACTTATTTGATGTACCAAGCCCATTGGGCGATGACCTAAGCGCATTTTGGAACCAAACCGCCACTGAGGATATGCCCTATAGTGCAATGGTTTCACCTCAGCATTATATTTGTGAGGCGTTAAAGGCTCCTAAATCCATCACTACCCCTGAATACGCTGGCTCTGTTAGCTATGCTTATCATTTAAATGCAGCAAAATTTGCTAAATTATTAGCCACTAACGCCACAAGCAAATACGCCGTTAAACATCTCAAAGCTAATGTATTAGATGCCGCAATAGATGATGTAGGCAATATCAGCCGCTTAAAAACTGATAAGCTCGGCGAGTTAGCTTTTGATTTTTATATCGACTGCAGTGGCTTTGAGTCCATTTTGTTAGCCAAAAAGCTTAACGTCGGCTTTGTGGATAAATCCCATCAGTTATTGGTGAATAAAGCCATTGTTGCCCAAGTGCCGACAGACATTACTGAAGCGATTGCCCCTTTTACCATTGCCACAGCGCATCAAGCAGGCTGGATTTGGGATATCGCTTTGCCAGAGCGCCGCGGTACTGGTTTTGTGTATTCTGATAACCACATGACAAGCGCACAAGCTGAGCAAAAGTTTAACCGTTATTTGGGCGGAAAACTAAACCAGTTACACCATCGTGAAATCCCCATGAAAGTGGGCTACCGCGAACAGTTTTGGGCAAAAAACTGTGTAGCATTAGGCCTAGCACAAGGCTTTTTAGAGCCAATCGAGGCAACCTCAATACTATTAACTGATTTTGCCGCCGGTTACTTAGCTAAGCGACTACCGCAGACACTGGCGCAAATGCCAGCATTGTCTGAGCGCTTTAATCACACTATAGGTTACGCGTGGGAGCGAGTAGTGGAGTTTGCTAAGTTGCATTATTGCATTTCAGATAGAACTGACAGTGATTTTTGGTTAGATAATCAAAAGCCTGAAACGATACCTGAATCCTTGCAACAAAAATTACAATTATGGCAGAGCTTTAGTCCGATAACCGATGATCTATTCTCACGCTACGAAGTGTTTAATATTGATAATTATCTGTATGTTTTATACGGGATGCATTACCAAACTAATAACCCGTCGCTCGACACTGTGTATCTTAAAAATGCCCAGCAGCAGGCCAATAAAATACAGCAAATAGGCCACAAGCTGGCGCTAGACTTACCAGAGCATCGAGCGCTGCTTGATAAAATTAACCGTTACGGTTTACAAAAGGTTTAGCCACTGGCTTTAATGAGCTTAAAACCCCAGTTGAATAAAATTTATACTTTTAGATGAAAGTTGGCACGATTTAGGTGAAATATCAGCGAATAGCTAGTGGTACTTTATTGCTTGATACGGTAACGTAAGCTGCAGATTAAATGATAGTGGGCTTTATAATAAGTCATCAGCTAAAGATTTTGGGATTTTTTATTTTAATCTACTAGCAAAAGTTTAAAACAAAAGGGATTTGAATCCCTATTTTTATGTATATCATTATTGATTAGAAGCGCCTGAAGGAGCCAAGATGTCTAACCAAATTACGTTACTTGAACACGCAAAGCACGGTGATTTAAAAATTACCGCAACTAATTTTGCACACGTTGCAGATCAACATATTGTTCCAGTAACTTTGCATGAGATTGCTCGTGCAGCTACAGAATACCCAATTGTATTCGTTAAAAACACTGATAGCGGTGAATTCCAAGCTGTTGCTATGTTAGGTCTTAAGCCTGGTCAAAACCTGAGTATTAAAGACGGCAAGTGGCAAGGACTATATATCCCTGCTGTTGTCCGTGACTATCCACTTGGATTAGTACTTAACCCAGAAGTAAAAGACAAAGTATGGATTGGTATTCGCGAATCTGCTGCTGAAGTCAGCAAGACTGAAGGCCAAGCATTATTTGAAGGTGAGCAAGAGTCTGCTTACTTAGAAAACCGCAAAAAAGCCTTAATCGCGCATTTTGAGCAAGATCAAGCAAGCCGCAACATTCTTGGTTTCTTGGCTGAAAAAGAGTTACTAACAACCCAAACATTAACGGTTGATGTAGCGGGTGAGAAGCGCAACATCAATGGCTTATACTTAATTGATGAAGCTAAATTAAATGAATTGTCAGATGAAGATTACTTAGAACTTAGAAAGCGCGGCTTACTAGGTCCTATCTATGGTCATTTAGCATCGTTAAACCAAGTTAACCGTCTAGCACGCACTGAGATCATGGCTAAAGCTTAATCTTATTGTATCGCGCGTATTAAGGCATTATTTCATATATTGAAATAATGCCTTTTTTATTAGTAGCATATTTAGCATAAGATTCTTTTGCTTAAAGCTTTTCACTTCATTCAATCCTTTCTTTACCACTAGATGCCAATATTCTTGGTTATCACTAAGCCAATTAAGCTTAATTTAAGCAATTAAGCCACTGTTATTATTTGTTTTTAATGTCTATTGTTGCAAACCTGTGTCAAAACATAAAAAAAATGTAGAAATCTCGTTCTATATTCGGTAGATTATTAAATGACAGCGTTGTCATTGCTTGTGTGTGAATCGTTGTTTTAAGGTCGACATGGATAATTTATAGGTCCCTATTATCCATGCCTTAATGCTATTTCGGTCGGGCGAAATAGCATTAATTTATACTTTTAGTCTCTCCCCAGAAACGAGTATAAGCTGGGTACAATTTTTGTTCCCAGCTATTTTTTTGCCGGTTTCTTAGTAAGGATAAAACCTAGCAGTTAACGAGACATAGATATTGAACAGGCTAAATACACTAATAAATTGAATCAATTAAATACTGTTGCCGCTAAAAATTAGCTGCGGTAATTTAGCTAAAATAGGCTAACGTCAGTAGTCAGTCAACGCGCGGCATCTCATCAGATGATCATTTAGGGATAAATTGAGGAATATATGAAAAAGACCATCCTTGCATCAGCATTATTACTATCAATAGGCGTAGTGGGTTGCCAGTATTCTTCAGCTCCTTCTACGTCTGATGATGCTCAATCAGCTAATGGTTCAGATCTGCAACATAAGGCTAATCAAGCCGCTGATAGCGCTTGGACTCAAGCAAGCCTAAAACAATTTGCCGCAGATCTAAAAGTCACTTATCGCATGGTGACCAATGTCCCTGAAGAAAGTTGCTCAGCAACACAGCCTGATGAGCAATGTTTTATCGCTGAAATTGATTTAACCAGTTCAGTTAATATTCCCCATGCCGACTGGGCAATTTATTTCAGTCAAATGCGCCCAGTACAAGCGGTGTTAAATCCGCAGTTTAGTATCACTCGAGTACAAGGTGATTTACATAAAATTGCCCCCACCGAGCAATTCACTGGCTTTAGCGCTGGCGTAACCCAACGCATTGGTTTTAGAGGCGAGTTATGGCAATTATCTGAAACTGACCCAATGCCAAACTATTACATTGTGGTGGATGGTTTAGAGCCTGTCGTGATAGCTAGCACTCAATTAAGTATTGACGCAGAAACCGGCATGGAAGTTAGACCCTATGTTGAAGCCTTTACGGATGAAAAAAGGCAATATCGCAGAACCGCAACCGATAACTTAGCGTGGAGCCGTGCTGAGGTGTTATTTGAAGCCAATAATGCCCTTGTAGTTAATCGCGAGGCTGCCATTAATCGCATTATTCCAACGCCGCTCAGTGCTAGCGTTACATCAAGTAATACACCGGTAGATTTGTCTCAAGGTATTGAGGTTAATTACCAGCAAGTTGACTCAGCAGCAGTTGCCGCAGCTTTGTCGAGATTAGCGAGACTTGGGGTTAAGCAATCAGATACAGGCTTGTCGTTAGCGTTTGTTAAAAACAGCAAGGTTACAGCAGACGAGCAAGGGATTGATGGCGCTTATCAGCTCAAGGTGGCCATTGACGGCATTACCATTACCGCCGCCACCGACAGTGGTTTTTCATATGGTCTTTCGTCACTTGCAGCGTTAATCGATACTCGAGAACTCAGTATAAATACTATGGTTGTTGATGATGCACCGCGTTATGATTTTCGTGGTATGCACATTGATGTCGCCCGTAACTTTCATAGTAAACAACTGATATTTGATTTAATCGATCAAATGGCAGCTTATAAGCTCAATAAATTACACCTACATATGGCCGATGATGAAGCATGGCGCTTAGAAATTGATGGCTTACCTGAGCTTACTGATATTGGTAGTAAGCGTTGCCATGATTTAACCGAAAGCACCTGCTTAATTCCCCAGCTGGGCAGTGGCCCTTTTGCTGATGCCAGTGTAAATGGTTTTTATAGCAAAGCCGATTATATAGACATTTTGCAGTATGCCAGCGCCCGCCAAGTAGAGGTTATCCCGTCAATGGATATGCCTGGTCACTCACGTGCAGCGATAAAATCTATGGATGCCCGCTACCGTAATTTTATGGCAAGTGGCGAAAATAATGCTGCTAATGAGTACTTACTGACAGATGCTAACGACACCACAGTGTATTCATCGGTGCAGTATTATAACGATAACACCCTAAATGTGTGCTTGGAGTCGACCTATCACTTTGTCGATAAAGTCATTGATGAAATTGCTAAATTGCACCAACAAGCAGGCCATCCGCTAAAACGCTACCACATTGGCGCTGATGAAACGGCAGGGGCGTGGAAGCAATCACCACAATGCGTAGACTTTGTTGCTAACAATGACAAAGGGGTTAAATCGATCGATGATTTAGGTGCTTATTTTATTGAGCGCGTCGCCAATATGGTCAGCGCTAAAGGTATTGAACCTGCAGGTTGGAGCGATGGTATGAGCCATACTAATGCAGACAATATGCCGGCTAAATCACAAACCAACATTTGGGATGTGATTTCACACCATGGTTATCAAAGAGCCCACAGCCAAGCCAATTTAGGTTGGGATACTGTGCTTTCAAACCCTGAAGTGTTGTACTTTGATTTCCCCTATGAGGCTGATCCTAAAGAGCATGGTTACTACTGGGCGACCCGAGCGCTAAACAGCCAAAAATTGTTTAGTTTTATGCCAGATAACTTACCTGCGAATGCGGAACAATGGAATGATATCGAAAATAACCCCTTTACCGCCGACGATAGCGTTAAAAAAGATGAGCAAGGTAAGGTGACCTCAGCGCCATTACAACAAGGTAAAGGCTTTAGTGGTATTCAAGGTCAAATCTGGAGTGAAACTATTCGCAGTGATGAAGTCGCTGAATATATGATGTTTCCACGGCTGCTAATGCTAGCTGAAAAAGCTTGGCATAAAGCAAAGTGGGAAGTGCCATATCAGTATCAAGGCGCGGTTTATCATCAAAACTCAGGTTACTTTACTGCTGATATGCGTAAGCAGCAGCAACAGCAATGGAATGACATCGCTAATACCTTAGGCCATAAAGAGCTGGCTAAGTTAGATGTGGCTAACATTGAATATCGGGTGCCAACCGTTGGGGCAAAAATTGAAGCTGGACTGCTTTATGCCAATATTGCCTTTCCAGGGCTTAAGATTGAGTATCGTCAACTCAGTGAAGAGAGTGACAATAACGCTGCTGAAACAGCATCATGGCTTGAATACCAAGCTCCGGTAAAGGTATCAGGTAATATTGAGATAAGAGCAATTTCCGCATCAGGAAAACGCAAAGGGCGCTCGTTGTTTTTATAGCTGGCTTTTATTGCTGTGCAGTTAACTAAATACAAAGGACGTTAATCGAATGGTTAACGTCCTTTTTTAAAAGAAAATCAGCAAAACATCCAAAACTTTCAATTTAATTACCTAGCTAAAATCAATATAAATCAGAGCTTTAATAGTTACTTCGATGTTTGTTTTATAAACACCACAAAAAGTAAATGACAACGCTGTCATTTGTGGTGTAACATAAAGTTAACTTACAAAAGAGCCTATAAAAATCAGTTATAAAAGGCTTGGGTAATAGAGACAAGAGGGATGTCATGAGCGTTAATCAGCAAAATGAATCACAGCTTTATATCGGAATTGACGGTGGTGGCAGTAAGTGCCGCGCCAGCATATTTTGCCCACAAAAAGGTGTAATTGGCACTGGTGTAGCAGGTAGAGCTAATCCTCTTCACGGACTAGAACAAACTTTTAATTCAATTATCGAATCAACCAAGCTTGCCTTGGCAGATGCAAACTTAGCACCAAGCTACGCTCAGCAGTTAATCGCCGGTGTCGGCCTCGCTGGCGTGAATGTGCCGCGTTTGTTTGACCAAGTGAACAACTGGCAGCACCCGTTTGCCAAAATGTACCTCACCACAGACTTACATACTGCCTGTATTGGTGCCCATAACGGCGATGATGGTGCCGTGATTATTACCGGTACTGGCTCTTGTGGCTTTGCCCATGTAGGCGAGCAAAGTTTATTAATTGGCGGCCATGGCTTTGCATTAGGTGACAAAGGCAGTGGCGCATGGTTAGGCCAAAAAGCCGCTGAGCATGTATTACTGAATTTAGACGGCTTTGCCGCCGACACCGCACTAACACAATTATTACTAGCACACTTTAATGTTGATGATGCCATGGGCATTGTCGAGCATCTTGCCGGACAGTCTTCAAGCACCTACGCCAAATTAGCCCGTATTGTGCTGTTATGCGCCGACAATGGTGATGAGGTTGCCATTGATATTGTGCAACAGGGAGCGGGTTATATTAGTGAAATGGCCAGAAAGTTATTTGCCATTCATCCTAGTCGTTTTTCGATGATTGGCGGCCTAGCAGAGCCATTATTACATTGGTTAGATATTGATGTGGCTAGCAAAGTGGCTGAAGCGCTATCACCACCAGAAATCGGCGCTATCTTGTTTGCGCAGCAACAGTTTGCCGCAGATAACGGCAAGAGTCTGTAACTCGCCAAATTATCTTGAACTCGCTTAAAATTTTCAGTGTCAACGATAAATTCATCGCCATGCACTGCTCAGTAACTTGATACCTCAATGGATCAACTTGAACATAAATTAAGGTTAACTCGATGACAAATACAATTATGGAACGTGAAGCGCGTTCAGCACCGCAGAAAATCGCTGAGCAACTGGCTGCTAATGCTGGCTTAACCAAAGAGCTTGGTGAAAAACTACGTAGTTTTAAGCCAAAGTTTGTGATGATTGTTGGTCGTGGCTCATCAGATCACGCAGGGGTATTTGCTAAATACTTATTTGAAATTGAAGTGGGCATTCCAACTTTTGCTGCAGCGCCATCAGTTGCCAGTGTTTATGGTAAAAGCTTACAACTTGAAGGCGGATTAGTGATTGTTATTTCACAATCAGGCCGTAGCCCAGATATATTGGCTCAAGCGAGAATGGCTAAAGAAGCAGGCGCTTTTTGTGTCGCATTAGTCAACGATGAAACAGCACCAATTAAAGATATTGTCGATGTGGTATTACCGCTTAGAGCGGGTGAAGAAAAAGCCGTCGCAGCGACCAAAAGCTACTTAGCGACTTTATCAGCCATTGTGCAGTTAACTGCTGAGTGGACTCAAAGTGAGTCGTTAGCTGCAGCCGTTGATTCAATGCCTGCTGCATTACAAACCGCCGTTGACGCAGCGCCGCAATTAACCGCCGAGTCTTTAGCAGGGGTTAATAACCTTGTGGTTTTAGGTCGTGGTTTAGGTTATGCGGTAACCAAAGAAATTGCCCTTAAAATGAAAGAGGTTTGCTCTATTCATGCCGAGTCATTCAGTAGCGCTGAGTTTTTACATGGGCCGGTGACTTTGGTTGAAAAGAAACTGGCTATTGTCGATGCCTGCATTAATGATGAGTCTTATGAAAGCCATATCGAGCAAATAGAAAACGTAAAACAACGTGGCGCAGACTTGGTGCATTTAAATCAAACATCATCTGAAATACACCCGCGTGTTGCGCCATTAGCATTGCTACAACGTTTTTATATCGATGTAGCCGCCGTTGCTGTTGCCCGTGGTATTGACCCAGATCAGCCAGAAGGTTTGAAAAAAGTCACTCAAACACTATAAGTTTGGCTCGACTGTACGCATTAAGCATTAAGCATTAAGCATTAAGAAGTAAGCAGTTAAAGATTAACGCAATATAAAGAGAACATTATGAGACAAACCCTAATAGCAGACGGTTTTTTTGATGGACAGCAATTTCATCAAGATGCGGTGATCTCTATTGAAGACGGCCACATCATCGCCTTAGATTCAGTATCGAATGCGAAAGAAGTGCGTTTACAAGGCACGTTAGTGCCAGGGTTTGTTGATGTTCAAGTTAATGGCGGCGGCGGGGCACTGTTTAATAGCGCACCAACCCTTGATTGTATTGAGACCATAGGTCGAGCACATGCTCAATTTGGTACGACCGGTTTTCTGCCGACGCTCATTACCGATAAAGTTGAGGTGATGGCGCAAGCCGCTGATGCCGTTGCCGAGGCTATTAAGCTGCAATCTGCAGGCGTGTTAGGGATTCACTTTGAAGGGCCACATTTAAGTGTGCCTAAAAAAGGCGTGCATCCACAATCGTTTATTCGCAGTATTTCAGATGAAGAACTGGCGATATTTTCACGACAAGATCTTGGTATAAAAGTGGTCACTTTAGCCCCTGAAAATGTCTCAGTTGAGGTGATAAAAACCTTAATCGCTAACGACGTAAAGGTGTGCTTAGGTCACTCAAATGCCGATTATGACACTGTGCTGGCGGCGTTAAATGCTGGCGCTAACGGTTTTACACATTTGTTTAATGCCATGTCAGGCTTTGGCTCTCGTGAGCCGGGCATGGTGGGCGCAGCGCTAGAAAGTGATGCAGCATGGTGCGGATTGATTGTCGATGGCCACCATGTTCACAGTGCGACTGCAAAAGTTGCCCTTAAAGCTAAGCCCCAAGGCAAAATCATGTTAGTAACCGATGCTATGCCACCGGTGGGACTGGATGATGATGCCAGCTTTGAACTGTTTGGCACCGAGGTCATACGTCAAGGTGATAGGCTCAATGCCAAATCAGGTGAGCTAGCAGGTTGCGTACTTGATATGGTTGGCGCAGTTAACAATACGGTTAGCATGCTTGGCCTCAGTTATGAAGAAGCCCTTAGAATGGCATCGTTATATCCAGCGCAGTATCTACAGCAAGCTAAGCTTGGCACCATAGCCGTAGGTCAGCGCGCAGACTTAGTGTTGTTAGCTGCTAATGCAAACGATAACTCGCGTTATCAAGTTAACCAAACCTATATTAATGGCGATGTGGTTTTTAGCCGATGCGATAAAGGTTAATGTATGTCGACTAAAACCGCTTTGAAGCCAAGATTAATGTCATTGGACGCCCTGCGCGGTTTTGACATGTTTTGGATCCTTGGCGGTGAGGGCCTATTTGCTGGATTATTTATATTAACCGGCTGGGCTGGGTGGAATTGGTTTGACGGCCAAATGCATCACAGTCAATGGCATGGATTTACCTTTTATGATGTTATATTCCCGCTGTTTATTTTCCTCTCCGGTGTGGCTTTAGGCCTGTCACCAAAACGCTTAGATAAACTACCAATGCAGCAGCGGCTGCCCTTGTATCGTCATGCTATAAAGCGCCTTGGTTTACTGATTTTTTTAGGGGTACTTTATAATCATGGTTGGGGCGTTGGTATGCCTGCAGATCCCGACAGTGTGCGTTATGCCAGTGTGTTGGCACGTATTGGTTTTGCATGGTTTATAGGCGCGATGTTGGTGTGGCATACCAGCCTTAGAACCCAAATTATTGTCGCCATTAGTCTATTAATTGGCTATGGGCTTATTCAGTTATATCTTCCTTATCCCGATCTCACGCTATATTCTGGGCTAGTTCAAAACCCAGAATTAGCTCAAGCAGCTGTTAATCAAACAAGCCAAACCTTTGCCCGCTTTAGCGCCGAAAATAGTATTAACGCTTACGTGGATTCAATACTGCTGCCTGGTAGCGCATATCAAAATAGAGCCGTAGATCCTGAAGGGGTGCTATCCACACTGCCTGCGGTGGTAAATGGCTTAATCGGTGTGTTTGTCGGTCACTATATTGTTAAAGCCAAGCCGCCCTTATGGGGGCTTAGGGGTGAATGGCTAAAAGTCATGAGTATGGTGATTATTGGTGCGGCGTTATTGTCATTAGGCTGGCTATTAGACTTGATTATTCCGGTCAATAAAGACTTATGGACCAGCAGTTTTGTGTTGGTAACCAGTGGTTGGAGTATTATCTTACTCGCCATTTTTTACGCCATTATCGACGTACTTAAATGGCACAAATGGGCCTTTGTTTTTGTGGTGATTGGCACTAATGCCATCATCATCTATATCGCATCTAGTCTGGTTAATTGGCAATACTTAGCCAATAGTTTATTGGGCGGCTTTATTCGCGCCACCCCAGCAGACTGGCAACCATTACTCTTTGTACTGAGCTTACTGACAGTGCAATGGCTAATTTTATTGTGGCTTTATCAACGTAAAATTTTTATTCGCATCTAATGATTGTTTATTGAGCTGTTTCTAAGAGCTGCCTCTGAGAGCTGTTTATTAGAACTGTCACTATGGACTGTCACTAAGAACTGCATGCAAGATTTATTTTGGGGCTTGTGGTGTGATCAATGATGTTTAGTTGCTAATGAAATGACAGCGTTGTCTTTGCTGTGTTTATGTTTTAACATGAAATGCACAACGATTATGATCTGCAGCAACATTGCTAGGTCAAATTGTTGATAAAAACTCAATAATAATAAGACTCATATGGGGCACTAGTAGTAAGTCAGTGCTGAAATATCAATGACAATAAGAAGCAGGGTTTATGGAAACAACAATGAATAATAGTCAGCAAAAAAGCAGCATAGTGCCCATGGCCATTGTGGCAATACTCTTTTTCGTATTAGGGTTTGCGACTTGGCTTAATGGTTCGTTAATGCCATATCTAAAGCAAATCCTTCAGTTAAGCCCTTTTCAAGCGTCACTAATTCTATTCTCTTTTTATATTGCAGTAACTTTTACCGCACTACCTTCAGCTTGGGTCATCCGTAAAGTGGGCTATAAAAACGGTATGGCGCTGGGTATGGGCGTGATGATGGTGGCGGGTTTACTCTTTATTCCAGCCGCTAAAACCCAAGTGTTTGCTTTGTTCTTACTCGCGCAACTGGTTATGGGCACCGGACAAACATTATTACAAACCGCTGTTAACCCTTATGTGGTTCGCTTAGGCCCTGAAGAGTCTGCTGCAGCACGCGTTAGTGTTATGGGGATTTTGAATAAAGGCGCGGGTGTTATTGCTCCTATGGTGTTTACCGCATTAATCCTTGATAGCTTTAAAGATCGCGTCGGCACCACCCTAAGTCAGGTTCAAATTGATGAAATGGCTAACAGCTTAATTCTGCCGTATTTAGGCATGGCAATCTTCATTGGTATTTTAGCCTATGCTGTTAAGAAATCACCGCTACCAGAGCTTGAACAAGACGAAGCAGAAGAGGGCACCAGTAAAGGTCAAATTAAACAGGCACTAGCAAAACCCAACTTAGCCCTTGGGGTGGTGGCCTTGTTTGTGTATGTGGCTGTTGAGGTAATCGCTGGCGATACCATTGGTACGTATGCACTCACCTTAGGGGTTGAAAACTATGGGGTGATGACCTCATACACCATGATATGCATGGTAGTGGGTTACACCTTAGGGATTATTTGTATTCCACGGTTTATATCTCAGCCTAATGCGCTACTTATTAGCGCCATACTTGGGGTGGTGTTGTCCTTTGGTATTGTATTTGGTGATAGCAGCTCAACGGCTATTTCTGACACTGTATTAGTGCCATTTGGTGGCGCACAACTGCCAGATACCTTATTGTTAATTGCCTTTTTAGGCTTGGCTAACGCAATTGTTTGGCCAGCAGTTTGGCCGTTAGCCTTATCTGGTATGGGTAAACTAACCAGCACAGGTTCAGCACTACTCATCATGGGTATTGCTGGTGGCGCATTTGGCCCAGTATTCTGGGGCTTAACCAGCTCAGCAACCTCCCTTGGCATGCAAGGCGGCTACTTAGTGATGATCCCATGTTATCTATTCATTTTATTTTATGCCGTTAAAGGCCATAAGATGAAAAGCTGGAAATAATCCTGTTACTCCCCTTCAGGATTATCAAGAGAGCCAATAGGCTCTCTTTTTTTATGCCCAAATCTAGACTGCCATTTTGAACAAATCAAGGTCATGGTGCTTCGCCCAGATCAGATTTAAACCGTCAGTTTCCTTTGTGTATTTCCAAACTCCGTTTGGATTAACATTGTGTCTTTCCACACTCACGCTTGCCCTCAATTTATTTTGCATGTGAAAAATCAAAGTCGTGGTGCTTCGCCCACACCAGACCAAAAGGGGAAAAGCGCTTGTTCCCCTTTTGGATATCCCTCAGCGCCCCTAACGAAAAATGCTGAAAAGCGCATAATTTTCGATGGGGATTGATCCAGCTTTTAACTTCATTTTTTGCTAACTTAAGACTTATTCGAAAATGCTAACGCTTCCGATGGTGCATCCATGCACCGCGAAAGCTAGCCTGACGTCCTGTCAGGCTCACGCTATTTTCTTCAACGTCATCAATTCAAATTGAACATTCACGCTTTTAAATTTTGTTACTGATGAAGTTAAATCGAAGAGATGAAAATCCCGGTGTAAGCGCGGCTGTGACCGTCCATGACATGGAAGTCATGGCCGAGCTTTCAGGGATGAACTTGCAGCGTGTCACAGTCGTGCTTGCACGAAAGCCTGCGGCAGGCAATGGGTTAGATTGAAGTGATGACCTGCTGTAACTGAGCTAATATAAATGAATTTTAAAGCTGGTGCGGGTAACTCGTTTATGCCCCAAAGTGAGTTTCGTTATTCAAAAGGTAAGTAGGACGAGTAAAGCTTTGTCTATAGAAAACCTAATCTGAAAGGTGGGTTATGCTCAACCTAAAAGTTATGCCTGTCCCGTCTTTTCCCTCATTGTTACCTCTAATTACACGCAATTATCTAACTCATGCATAATTACACGCAAGACAGGTAAATATGTGTAAATTGATTTACGGCTTTATTCCTATTCAATTAATTATTGTCTGAAGGCGAAGGTGACAAATGATATTCTCACTATCACTTCCTTTGTAGTGGTATGGTGAATTTGGCCACTATTTTAGAGCTTACCTAGCTTATTTATGACCCAAAACGAGTTGGTGCTAGCAATGGGATAATCAGCATAACCTTACTTTTTCTAATCGATTATGACCGCCTTACTTGTCGTCCAAATGACTGGTTGCCTATACAGGTATAACTGATTTTCTCCAAATTGAGATAATTCTGGCGCCAAAGGATGCGTAAAATGAGCTTTTTACGCATCGATAATTTTGTAACATTCGAGAAAACCCATACATATCAATCTACTGCGAAATTTTTTAAAGTATTGTATAGACCTCGTAAACAAAGACGCATTCTTTTTCCGGCAGTATTTTGAGCAATACTTACGTATTCGCGAAAATATTCGATTTACAACAAGGACTTAGCGGTGGTACCTTTGAAGTTTGAATTGAGCAGCCTGGAACATTATTGTGCTGCTATTGAATAAGCTGTTGAACCTG
>NZ_MCTY01000227.1:0-229 GCF_002873635.1 Shewanella sp. 10N.286.52.B9 | reverse complement strand
TTAACTGCTGAAAACCTCTCAGTAGGCGATAATGCCACCGTTGTGGCTAACCCAGATGGCAGCTTTACGATTACCCCAGATGCAGACTTTAATGGCGACTTAGACTTACGCTTTGATGTCTCAGATGGCACCACTACAGTGGCAGCAGGTGTTGACCTCACAGTCAATCCTGTCAATGATGCTGCAGTAGCACCTGATGTCGAATTCACCATGAATGAAGACGGCATTA
>NZ_MCTY01000226.1:0-6019 GCF_002873635.1 Shewanella sp. 10N.286.52.B9 | reverse complement strand
CGGATGTCAACGATGCACCGGTAGCAGGCAGTACAAGTTACACAGTCAACGAAGACGGCCAAATCACCATTAGCGCTGAGCAGCTATTAGCGAACTCAAGTGATGTGGATGGCACAGTCAGCCTAGACTCAGTGTCATATTCTGGCACCGACGGCATATTAACGAATAATCTTGATGGCTCGGTCACTTTCTTCCCTAATGAGAACTTCAACGGCGAAATCAGTCTTGATGTGGTGGTTATCGATGATGACGGCGCGACCGCTGAAACCACCGCAGGCATCACCACACTCGCGGTCAATGATGTGCCAGTGGTTGATGGTAACCTGGCTTACAATGTCGATGAAGATGGCACCATTACTCTCAGCCAAGAACAATTACTTGCCAATGCATCTGATGTAGACGGTGATGATTTAACCGCTGAAGGGCTTAGCGTTGCTGGTAACGCAACAGTTGTGGCGAATGACGATGGCAGCTTCACCATTACCCCAGATGCCGACTTTAATGGCGACTTAGACTTACGCTTTGATGTCTCAGATGGCACCACTACAGTGGCGACAGGTGTTGATTTAACCGTTAACCCAGTTAACGATGCACCGATTGCGGGTGCCGATATTTATATTCAAGCAGAAGAAGATCAAACCGTTGGCGTTAGTCTTCGTGAAGAGCCTGCTATTCGCCTCGATGCACAACCTGAGTTTGGTATTGTACAAGCCAATATCAATGATGAATGGGTGACGTTAGAGGTAGGACAAGAATTCGCGCCTGATACTGAAGTACGCTTTGTTGCTGATGAAACCGCAGTTACTGATTCTACTCATACTAGTCAAATCGGTACCTTCGATGATAATGCGACAGTTGATGATTGGGGCACAGAAATAGATTCACATACCCGTGAATTTACTGATGGCGACTTAGTAGTTACCACCCAGAGTACAGATGGGCCGTTAGGCGCTTGGAATGGTAATACTCATATTGGCCATGGTATTGGCGATACCGATAGACAAGGTTTAAGTGGTGATGAGCAGCTAGTTATTAATGTTGAAGGTCAAGATATTAATGAAATCAGCTTCGAACTAGATGGCTTAGGTGGTTGGTTTGTTGAAGGATCTAAAAACTTCACTGAAGTAGAAATTAGGGCTTTTGATGCCGATGGCAACCTCATCGACTCACAAACTTATCATAAAGATGATAATAGTAGTTTCGAGCATACGTATACCCTTACCACGGATGAACCCGTAGCACGATTTGAGTTAGGCACAATTGAAGGTAACGGCACTTATGTGGTGCAGAATATGTCTGTATCGCAGACGTTACCTGATGATGTGGTCTTTACATCGATTGCCGTAGATGGCACTGAAGTAACAGAAACAATTGAGCTGAACCTTCACGCTGGTGATCAAGATATCGATTTATCTGCAGAGCTTCCTGTTGTGACAAGTTCAGAAGGGGCAGATGGTTTTGCTTCTATTGTGATAACCGAGGAGCAGTTGCTTGCACAAGCTTCTGATATTGATAGTGAAAATCTCGATATCATTAATCTTGAGTTAAACGATGAGAATGCAACGCTAACCGACAATGGTGATGGCACTTGGACCCTTACCCCAGATGAGAATTTCTCGGGGGATATTGACCTAACTTATCAAGTGACTGATGGTGAGTTAGTTGATGACAATACTATCCATATCAACTTTGCTGAGGTCAATGATGCACCAATTGCATCTGGACCAATAGTCCTTAGCACTGAAGAAGACAACTCTATTAGCTTCACTGATGCTGATTTACTTGCGAATGCATCTGACATTGAAGGTGATGATTTATCTATTCAAGATGTGAGTTACAGCGGTAATGCCGGTGAGTTAATTACCAATGACGATGGTAGTTACACCTTTGTTCCCAACGAAAATTTCAATGGTGACGTCGACTTAAGTTATGGCATTAGTGATGGTCAAGATGTTACAACCAATAATATTGATTTAACTGTTATCCCTGTTAATGATGTCCCTGTTGCAGGGGCGCCATTAGATTTACAAATGCTCAATGATGGCACCATGACCATTAATGCATCTAGCTTATTGTCAGGTGCAAGTGATGTTGATGGCGATATTCTTCATATTGAAGATTTAGTGCTGACCAATCAGCTGGATGGTACTTTGGTCGACAACGGTGACAATACCTTTAGCTTCACGCCAGCAGAAGGATTTACCGGCAATGTGTCTTTGTCATTCGAGGTTAGTGATGGCCAAGCATCTGCTCCTAGTTCATTAAATATTACCGTTGAAGAATACAACGAAGGCCCTGAAGTCTCTGGCCCAGTTGCGGTAACTGTGGATGAAGACGGCAGTATTACCCTATCTCAAGAAGAATTACTCGCCAATGCCAGTGATGTCGATGGTGATTCTCTGGCCGCAACCAATCTTGTTACCAACGATGAAAATGCGACTGTCGTACAAAATGACAATGGCAGCTTTACGATCACCCCAAGTGAAGATTTCAATGGTGACATCCAATTTACATACGATGTGACTGATGGTATTGAAACGGTTGCCACTGAATTAGATCTAACGGTTACGCCAGTTAATGATGCTCCAGATGTTCCTGATCTTTCATTTAATACCATGGAAGATGAAGCTATAACGGTTACTACCGAGCAGTTACTGGCTCAAGCAACGGATATAGAAGGCGATGAGTTATCTGTTGTTAATGTCACATCGCAAGATCCAAACGTTGAAGTCATTGATAATGGCGATGGGACTTATACGCTAACCCCACAAGCGGAATACAGCGGTACCGCCAGCTTGAGCTTTGATGTCAGTGACGGCACTGATGTGGTTTCGGCCGATATTAGTCTTAATGTTGAGTTTGTAAATGATGTCCCTGAAGCTGGGCCTATTGTTGCTTCTGTAGACGAAGATGGCACAATTTTAGTTACTCAAGAAATGCTACTTGAAAATGCATCAGATCAAGATGGTGATTTCTTAAGAGCCGATGGTTTACAAACTAACGATCCAAATGCGACCGTTGTCGATAATGGCGACGGTACCTTTAGCGTTACGCCTTCTGCTGATTTTAATGGCGATATTGTCTTTAGTTATGATGTTTCGGACGGTGAAACTGACACACCTACAGAGCTGACTCTGACAGTTAATCCAATTAATGACGCGCCTGAAGTGCAGCCGCTTAATTTTGCAATTCAAGAAGATGGAACATTAATCTTCACAGAAGAGCAATTATTGGCACAAGCGACAGATATCGAAGGTGATGAGCTTAGTATTACTGATGTATCTTACAGCGCAGATGAAGGTACATTGACGAATAATGGCGACGGTACTTACAGCTTCACTCCGAATGAACATTTTAGTGGCAATATTGAGGTCGATTTTAGTGTGTCAGATGGCACAGATGAGGTATCACAAAGTATTGGTGTTGCCATCGAAGCCGTTGCTGATGCTCCTGACTTAACAGTAACAACGGGTGATGGCGATGTCGTCACTGATGAAGTGATTGTGGTAGAGCCCGGTTCAACCACGCAACTTAATATTGATGCAAGTCTAGTGGATCAAGACCTTTCTGAAACCCTTACGGTTGAAGTAAATGGTTTACCAGAAGGTTCAGTACTGACCTATGACGGCGAAGCGCTGTTTGACGAACAAAGCAGCGGTATTACCAGTTACGACAATACCGATATTACCGTGACGTTCCAGGGCGAAACTGCCGGATATCAAAATACGGCGGGTTACTATACCGTTGATGAAGAAGGTAATATTACAGGGGTACAAATTGGTTTTGAAAATGCTTCTGAAGTGGGCTCTGGCGGTGAATTAATCCCAGGTGAATCATCCTTCACGTTTGATGTCGAGGCGGGTGAAAGCTTCAATCTATTTGTGATCCCAAATGGTTTCAATCGTAATGACTTTGAGAATATGCAGGACGGTACATTTGAGTTCCGCGATGCCGATGGTAACCCTGCGACTATCGACTCAGTCGACCCGCAATTGGTTCACATTAGTGAAGATGGCGTCGAAACGCCGATTTTAAGTCAATTTGGTGATGCGATTTTCCATGGTGGCAGCAATAGCAATCTTAACGAAGATGGCATAGAGCATACGAGAACCACACTGAATGAAGATGGCGATATTGTTTACGGTGTTGAAGATCTCTTTGGCGGCGGAGATCAAGATTTTGATGACTTCACATTTACCATTGATGTTGGTGAAACAAATAGCCAAATTTTCCAAGGTGAAATTGTTGTTGGTGAAGATGGCAGCGTTGTTATCCCAACCACTGTGTTGGATCAAAACCTTGCAGTTACCTTCCCTGAGGATTACACCGGTTCAGCATCGTTAGAGATCATCGCAACAGCCACTGAACTGTCAAATGACGATCAATCTAGTACTGTTCAAACGATAAACTTTGAAGTTGACCATGCACCTGATTCTGATGCAGTTACCGCACAGGTTGATGAAGATGGCTCAATCACTATTACTCAAGCTGATTTATTAGCGAATGCGACCGATCTTGATGGTGATGATTTAGTTGCCGTTAATGTCAGCTCTGATGATGACAATGTCACATTGGTCGACAATGGTGATGGAACATACACAGTTACCCCTGATGCGGACTTCAACGGTGAAGTATCGTTTAGCTTTGATGTCAGTGATGGCGATCAAATCGTCTCCACTGAATTAAATCTAAGTGTTAACCCTGTTAATGATGCTGCTCTAGCGCAAGATCAAAGCTTTAGCATGAACGAAGACGGCGTGATCATCATTACCGATGAGCAACTGCTTGTTGGTGCCACCGACATTGAAGGTGATAATTTAACTATCGCCGATGTGAGTTACACAGGTACCGATGGTGTGCTTACCGACAACGGTGATGGCACCCATAGCTTTGCGCCAAATGAAAACTTCAATGGTGATTTACAGCTCGATTTCGGTGTAAGCGATGGTACGGTAACCACACCAGCTAACATTGATATCGCGGTTACGGATGTCAACGATGCACCGGTAGCGGGTTCAACTTCATACACAGTCAACGAAGATGGCCAAATCACCATTAGCCCTGAGCAGTTACTGGCAAACTCTAGTGATGTTGATGGTAGCGTTAGTTTAGATAGCGTGAGCTACTCAGGCACCGACGGTATTCTGGTTCAAAACTCGGACGGCTCAGTGACCTTCTCGCCAAACGAGAACTTCAATGGTGATATTAGCCTCGATATCTCAGTCATCGATGATGATGGGGCAGTGGCGCAAACCACAGCAGGCATTGAAGTCATTGCGGTGAATGATGCACCCGTTTCGGGTGATCTGGCTTACAGTGTTGATGAAGACGGCAGTATTACCCTGTCTCAAGAGCAATTGTTAGCCAATGCCAGTGATGTAGACGGTGATGACTTAACTGCTGGAAATCTAACTGGCGGTAACAACGTTACTATCACAGAAAACGACGATGGTTCATTTACCCTGACTCCTGATGCAAACTTCCATGGTGAAATGGATATAAGCTTTGATGTCTATGACGGTGGAACCACAGTTCAAGCCAACATTGATCTGACTATTAACCCTATAAATGACACAACAGTAGGAGTGGAAGATCAAGCTTACACTGTCGAAGAAGATGGAACCTTAATCTTCACTGATGAGCAATTGCTTAAGGGCGCAACAGACATCGATGGAGACGACTTATCCGTTAGTGGTGTTGAATACAGTGGTACCGAAGGTGTATTCACTGATAATGGCGATGGAACATATAGTTTTGCGCCAAATGAGAACTTTAATGGTCAAGTTGAACTTAGCTTCTCGGTCACTGATGGAAAAGAAACCGTTGGCGCTAATATCGATATTACAGTAACTGATATTAATGATGCACCGGTAGCGGGTTCAACCTCATACACAGTCAACGAAGACGGCCAAATCACCATTAGCGCTGAGCAGCTATTAGCGAACTCAAGTGATGTGGATGGCACCGTCAGCCTAGACTCAGTGTCATATTCTGGCACCGACGGTATCCTGGTTCAAAA
>NZ_MCTY01000225.1:0-23672 GCF_002873635.1 Shewanella sp. 10N.286.52.B9 | reverse complement strand
TTGATATTCAATAACTTACTAAAGAATATACAACTCACAAACCTGCGCTGAATTTTATAGTTTTTTTAACTACCGATATAAACCGCCAAATCTTATGAATAAATAAACCAATAAATACAATGTGATATATAGTAAATTATTGTTGAGACACATAAAAAAGCCTTCTAGGGTTAGCTAGAAGGCTTTATTTAATACCACGTTGGTACAAGTGTAAGCTTAAATGTTAATCACCAATGTTGAACTTACAATTGACTCGTCACTCTTACATCAGCCACGCCAAGCAGGAATATTGGCTTCATAGTCGCTAATTGCCGCAGCAAATTCCAGCGTTAAGCCGATGGCATCTAAACCATTAAGCAGCTTGTGCCTTGCTGACTCTGCCAATGAAAAGCTAAAAGTACTGCCTTGTGGTGACGTTACAGTAAGAGCTTGCAAATCAACACTGATTTCAGCTCCTTCTTGAGCATCAACTTCAGCCATTAATTGGCTCACTTCCGCTGCGGTTAACTTCACAGGTAATAAGCCATTGTTAATGGAGTTACCGTAAAAAATATCTGCAAAACTTGGCGCGATAATCACCCGTAGCCCAAAGTCAGCTAATGCCCACGGTGCATGTTCTCGACTTGATCCACAGCCAAAGTTTTCTTGTGCTAGCAATATAGACGCGCCTTTATAGCGCGGTAAGTTAAGTGAAAAAGTCGGGTTAGGCTGCTCGCCCGCGTCATCTAAATAACGCCAATCATGAAATAAGTGCACCCCAAAACCATCACGAGTGACTTTTGATAAAAATTGCTTCGGGATAATTTGGTCGGTATCAATATTTGCGCTATCTATTGCAACCGCTAAACCCGTATGTGCTGTAAAAGCTTGCATCTGTTTCTCCTAGTGGGTTGCCAATTAATAAGGCTTACGAATATCAACAAAGTGACCGGCAATCGCTGCAGCTGCAGCCATAGCTGGGCTCACTAAGTGAGTTCGACTGCCACGCCCTTGGCGACCTTCAAAGTTACGATTACTAGTAGATGCACAGCGATCGCCAGCCTCTAAACGGTCATCGTTCATTGCCAGGCACATTGAGCAACCAGGCAAGCGCCATTCAAACCCTGCCTCTAGGAATATTTTATCTAAACCTTCCGCTTCTGCTTGCAGTTTCACCTGTCCAGAACCCGGTACCACAATAGCGGTGACGCCTTCGGCCACTTTACGGTTTTTAGCATGATGGGCTGCGGCACGTAAATCCTCAATACGGGAGTTAGTACATGAGCCAATAAAGACTTTATTAACCGCAATATCCACCATATTGGTGCCAGAAGTCAGGCCGATATACTCAAGCGCTTTTTCCATGCTGTCACGCACAGTGGCATTGGGCTCAGACTCAGGGTTAGGCACTTGTGCATCAATAGATACCACTTGGCCTGGATTAGTGCCCCAAGTTAACTGCGGCGCGATTTCTGCAGCTTCAAGTACCACTTCGGCATCAAATACTGCATCAGCATCCGTTTTAAGTGCGGTCCAATCTGCAACTGCTTGCGTCCAAGCATCAGCTTTAGGGGCAAATTCACGACCTTCAAGATAATCAAAAGTAGTTTGATCAGGTGCGACCATGCCAGCTTTGGCGCCCATTTCAATGGCCATATTACATAAGGTCATGCGCCCTTCCATTGATAAAGCTGCAATGGCTTCGCCGCAAAACTCAACCACGTAACCGGTACCGCCATCCATACCCAAACGGCCAATGATAGCCAATACAATATCTTTAGCCGTAATGCCCTCAGCCACATGACCACGGACTTCAATTTTCATGGTTTTAGCTTTTAACTGACGTAACGTCTGGGTGGCTAACACATGCTCAACTTCAGAGGTGCCAATACCAAATGCTAATGCGCCAAAAGCGCCGTGGGTTGCTGTATGTGAATCACCACAAACAATCACAGTACCGGGCAAGGTAATACCAAGCTCTGGCCCCATGACATGGACTATGCCTTGATTTGGATGATGGATGTCATATAGCTTCACGCCAAATTCTTTACAATTTTGCGCTAGGGTTTCCACCTGAATACGCGCCATTGGGCTCATGGCATCAAGGCTAGCACTTAAGGTCGAAATATTATGATCCATAGTGGCAAAGGTTTTTTCAGGGGCGCGTAATTTACGACCCGCTGTTTTTAAACCACTAAAAGCCTGTGGTGATGTCACTTCATGAACCAAGTGACGGTCAACATAAACAATCGGCGCTTCTGAGTCAGGTGATGCGACAATATGGGCATCCCATACTTTCTCATATAAGGTTTTTGCTGCCATTAGACACCTTCCTTAATAGCATTAGCGATATAGTCACCCATTTCACTGGTTGATTTTGCATTATGACGCTCATCGCTACTTAATAGCTCACCAGTTAAATAGCCAGCTGATAAGGCTTTACCTACTGCGCGTTCTATCGCACTCGCGGCATCTTCAAGTTTTAAGCTATGGCGTAGTAATAAGGCTGCAGATAGAATTTGCGCCACAGGGTTAGCAATGCCTTGACCTGCGATATCAGGTGCACTACCACCAGCAGGTTCATACATACCAAAACCGCTGCTGTTAAGGCTTGCTGAAGATAATAGCCCCATTGAGCCGGTTAACATGGCAATTTCGTCTGACACTATGTCACCAAATAGGTTCGAACACAGCATCACATCAAATTCATTTGGGCGACGTAATAATTGCATGGTGGCATTGTCGATGTAGATATGTTCAAGCTCCACATCAGGGTAGTCTTTAGCCACTTCTTCAACCACTTCACGCCATAACACTGAACAGGCTAATACGTTAGCTTTATCTACTGAGGTGACTTTTTTGCGGCGACCTTGAGCAGACTGAAACGCAATTCGGGCAATACGCTCTATTTCACGACGGCTATAGCGCATGGTATCGAAGGCTTCTTCATCCAGGCCTTCGCCTTGACGACCTTTTGGCTTACCAAAGTAAATGCCACCCGTTAATTCACGCACACATAACACATCAAAGCCACGTGAAGAGATATCACTTCGCAATGGTGACATATGTTCAAGCCCTGCGTGTAATTTTGCCGGACGTAAATTACAAAACAGTTCAAAGTGACCACGTAGCGGTAATAATGCGCCACGCTCTGGCTGATCATTGGGGGCTAAGTTTTCCCACTTAGGCCCGCCAACACTGCCGAATAAAATGGCATCTGAGGCTTCACAGCCTTTTAAGGTTGCATCAGGCAGCGGGCAACCATGGTTATCAATGGCAATACCACCCACATCGTACTCAGCATATTCAATGTCCAGCGCAAATCGGGCTTCAACTTCATTAAGCACTTTACGTGCCTCAGCCATGACTTCTGGCCCAATACCATCTCCGGCCAATACAGCTATTTGATAACTCATACTCCACCTAACTCCCTTTCTTTATGAATCTGTTGTTTAAAATCAGCCACTTTATCGGCGCGATAGGTTAAGTTCATTACATGAACTAACGCTTGAGCCGATGACTCGACAACATCTGTTGCCAAGCCGACACCATGGAATGTTTGCTGATTGTATTCAGCTGTAATATCCACTTGGCCTAAGGCGTTTTGCCCTTCGCCTTTAGCGCTTAATTTGTAATTAGTAATATTGATGCTGCGACCAGTTGCACGGGCAATAGCATTGTATGCTGCATCGACTGGGCCATTACCGGTTGCCGCTTCGGTTATTTCTTTGTCATCAACCACTATACGCACCGTGGCAGTGGCTACACCTTCAGTTGAATCTGAGTGCACCATTAAATGTTGCAGTGAGTACTTATCATCATCTTGAGATTGCGCTTCGATAAACACTAAGGCTTCAAGATCATAATCAAATACCTGGCCTTTTTTATCTGCCAATTTCAAAAACTGATCGTAAAGACTGTCCATATCATAATCGGTTTCTTTATAGCCCATTTCTTCCATGCGGTGCTTAATCACGTGGCGACCTGAGCGCGAAGTCATATTCAAGTTATTACGATTAAGGCCAATGCTTTCAGGCGTCATGATCTCATAGGTATTTTTAGCTTTTAGCATGCCATCTTGGTGAATACCTGATGAATGCGAAAATGCATTAGTCCCCACTACCGCTTTATTAGCCTGAATCGGCATATTACATAGCTGGCTTACAAGGGATGAAGTGCGGTGAATTTCTTTGGCATTAATGTTGTTTTCAAGCCCGAGTAAATTCTTGCGGGTTGCCAAAATCATCGCTATTTCTTCTAATGAACAATTACCAGCGCGCTCACCAATACCATTAACCGTACATTCAATCTGGCGAGCACCATGCTCAACAGCAGTAATTGAGTTCGCTACCGATAAACCTAAATCATCATGACAATGCACCGAAATCACCGCTTGATCGATATTCGGCACTCGGTTAAATAAGGTTTGAATAATGCCGCCAAACTCACTTGGGACGGTGTAACCCACTGTATCTGGGATATTAATGGTTCTAGCACCCGCTTTAATAGCTTCTTCTACCATACGGCAAAGGTTATCAATGGGGGTACGCCCAGCATCTTCACAAGAGAACTCAACATCGTCAGTAAAGCGGCGGGCATATTTAACCGCACTCACTGCCATTTCTAATACGTCATCAAATGAACGCTTTAATTTGCTTTCAACGTGAATGGTTGAGGTTGAAATAAAGGTATGAATTCGAAACTGATCAGCAACAGATAATGCTTGCGCTGCGGCATCGATATCTTTTTCTAATGCACGAGATAAGGCACACACTCGGCTATTTTTAATGGTTTTTGCAATGGTTTGCACTGACTGAAAATCACCAGGCGATGACACAGGAAAGCCCACTTCCATAACATCAACACCTAAACGCTCAAGAGCCAATGCAATTTGCAGCTTTTCTTTAACCGTTAAACTGGCTGCTAACGCCTGCTCGCCGTCTCTTAATGTGGTATCAAATATTATGACTCTATCGGACATCTTTTTCTCCATCGAACCTGGTTATTCACGTTAAAGTTTGTTCGCTTTGCTAATGGATTTGAGTGCTTTGCTCATTTAGTTCATTAGACTTTTTGTTTGTTATATAAATCAATCAGAGGCAGAAACAAAAAACCCCGCGGCTATTAGCGCGGGGTTTGTGAATACTAGTAAACTTATTTAGCTTGTAACACAAAGGACTCCGCGCAAATATTGCGTAAGAGAAGAAGGAGACCCAGTAAAATGTTACCACTATAAATATTCATTTTATTTAACTAATTATTCTGCGATTAATTTATCTATACCCACTTTTTATCCTGACCAGCTGGCTGTGTCAACCCCAATTTATTCATCTTTTGTGCAACACTGCAGCTTAAAAGCCTGATTTACTCATCGCTTTTAAGCACAAATAAATCCCCACATGCCCGTACACTGCTGTTTACACGTAATTTATCGTTTATTTTTGACTTTATTAATATGCAAAAAAATGGATTTAAAATTTCTAATATTAATCTGTTTAAAGGAAGGCTTTAGTTATATCTAAGCACAAAGAAGCTTAGCTCTTTACGAGGCTAAGCGAGGAAGATAAACCATGACATGCTTGTTTTAAAATGCAAACAGACTAGGGCAATCAAAGCCATCAAATGATTAGGTAGGAGTGTTTATAAGGAACTAGAACCAGCATTAGCGGCTAAGTAGTCACCGCCAATGCTGCAGATAAGCAGGTTAAGCTAAAGCAATTAACATAGCCTTGAAGGCGAGTGAGTTAATTCTCAATCAAATACTGACTAATTTCATCAAGAAAATCACCGCCGAAGCGACTTAGCTTTCGCTCACCGACACCATTTACTGCCAGCATTTCACCGGCACTGGTGGGCACCATCGCCGCCATTTCCGCTAAGGTGGCATCATTGAACACCAAGTATGGTGGCACATCATGTTTTTCAGCCAGTTCACGGCGCAGTAGCTTGAGCCTGGCAAACAATTTACGATCATATTGCTGCGGTGCACGTGATGAACTGGTGCGGCGCTTAGTAGTCACTAATTGAATGCGAGGTTCAGCTAGCTGTAAGCTGGCTTCCCCGCGTAATATTGGTCGTGCTGATTCATTTAGCTTTACTGAAGAGCCGCGAGTAATATCTTGGCTAGCTAAACCTAAATGAATAAGTTGCCTAATCACACTGAGCCAATATTCATGACTGTGATCTTTACCAATGCCCCAAGTGGACAGCTTGTTATGGCCGCGATCCATCACGTTGGCAGCTTTTGAGCCCCGCAATACATCAATGACTTGGTTAACACCGAAATATTGATTGAGTCTAAAAATGCACGACAGCACTTTTTTGGCATCTTCGCTGCCATCATAACGCTTAGGAGGGTCGAGACAAATATCACAGTTACCACAAGGTTTTGAGCCACTTTCATCAAAGTAATGCAGTAATACTTGTCGACGGCAGGTTTGCGCTTCAGCAAAGGCTGCCATGGTATTCATTTTATGTAATTCAACGTCTTGCTGTGGGCCAGGTTCTGATTGCTCAATCAAGTGCTTAACGCGGCCTATATCGGCAGGATCAAACAACATATAAGCTTCGGCATCTAAACCATCACGGCCGGCACGGCCTGTTTCTTGATAATAAGACTCTACACTTTTGGGGATATCGTAATGCACCACAAAGCGGACGTTGGATTTGTTAATCCCCATACCAAATGCCACAGTGGCGACCACAATATCGATTTTGTCTTTTAAAAACTTATCTTGAATCGCGCCGCGCTCTTCTTGGGTCATCCCCGCATGATACGCCGCTGCACTAAAGCCTTGCAGTTTTAAGCGATCGGCAACTTCATCGACTCGCCTACGGCTACTACAATAAATGATGCCATTACTGCCCTTTTGCAATTGTAAAAACTGTTTGAGCTGGTTAGCGGCATTAAGTTTTTCAACCACGGTATAGCGAATATTGGGACGGTCAAAACTGGAGAGTAAACAAAAAGGACTGATTTGAAGGCGCTGACAAATACTTTCACGGGTGGCCTGATCGGCCGTCGCGGTTAACGCCATCAGTGGCACATACGGGAACAACTGTTTCAGTTGGCCAAGGGCGGCATATTCAGGTCTAAAATCATGACCCCATTGACTAATACAGTGAGCCTCATCAATGGCAAACAGTGAGATTTGTAACTCATGCATCCGCTCGATAAAGTCAGGCCGCAGCAAGCGCTCTGGTGATACATAAAGCAGTTTAATTTCGCCTTTGTGTAAGCGTTTTAAAATCTCAACGGTTTCATCGCGGGGTAAAGAAGAATTCAAATATGCGGCGGCAACACCTGACTGAGTCAAGCTATCAACTTGATCTTTCATTAACGAAATCAGCGGCGAGACCACAATGGTTAATCCCGGGAGGATCAATGCTGGCAACTGATAACACATACTCTTACCGCCACCGGTTGGCATAATCACTAGGGTATCTTGGCCACTTAAGGTCTGCTCAATGATCTCACGCTGACCTTCGCGAAAGTCACGATAACCAAAGATTTGCTGTAATTGCTGTCCAAGCACATCTTCCACAACTGGGGTTGCTGAGACAATCGCTTGCGCTGGAACTTGAGACTCGACTGGGCTAGAAATAAGATTATCCATTAATAGGGCTTGAGATCAGATGCAGCATTTTAAAGCACTGAGGCGAAGATGTCTGCACACAAACCGCAACAGCTCAAATATGCAGCATTGATTTTACCAAAGGGATTAGGCTAGATTAAATGCTCTACAATAATAACGATAGAAATTAGGCTGCATATGACTACGGATGTCCAACTACAAGCATTAAAGCAAGTCGCTGAAATATTTGACCAACATGTGCCATTTCATAATTTATTAGGCTTAGAGATTAAGCGCTATGATGAGAGTGGTGTTGAAGTGATGATTAAAATGAAGCCTGAGCTCATCGGCAATATTCATCAAAATATTTTACACGGCGGGGTTACTGCAACCTTGCTCGATGTGGTTGGCGGACTGACCTGTTTTGCCGGCTTAGTATCAAGCAGAGACGACTGGACCTTGGAGCAATTACAACAACGTCTAACCACCTTAGGCACTATTGATATGCGGGTTGATTTTTTGCGCCCTGGACGTGGAGAAATATTTACTGGCACTGGTTGCGTCATTCGTTCAGGCAATCGGGTGTCAGTCTGTCGCATGGAATTACATAACGAACAAGGTACCCATATCGCCTTCGGTACTGGGACCTATATGGTAGGTTAACTTATTAGGACTAAATCCATAAAAACCAACATAAACATAAACTTAAAACATCTTAGCTTGCCGATTTATACCAACTGCGATAATGCTGAGGCTAATTAGTGGATCTTATTGAAAAATGATCCAGCGATTAGCTTGAGAGATCGGCAAAGGCAACCTACAATCGCCCTCTCTTTGTCAGTTGTTTGTGGAAATTCATGCAAGATATTGAAACACGTAAAGGCATTATCCTCGCCATTTGTGCTTATTGCTTATGGGGCATAGCACCACTGTATTTTAAATTACTGGCTGATGTGTCAGCCTTCGAAACCTTGGCTCACCGCGTGGTGTGGTCCTTTATCTTTATCATCATTTTAATGCAGTTTATTGGCGGATTTTCACGCCTAACACTGTTATTGAAAAAGCCAAAACAATTACTGGTGTTGGCGCTGACCTCGGTACTGATTGCACTTAATTGGCTGATTTTCATTTGGGCGATTAACAACGGCCACATGCTCGATGCCAGTTTAGGTTATTTCATTAATCCACTATTTAACGTATTGCTTGGAATGGTATTTTTATCTGAGCGGTTACGAAAATTACAGTGGTTTGCGGTGGCGCTTGCCTGTATCGGGGTGCTCATCCAGCTCATCTCCTTTGGCTCTATCCCATTGGTGTCTTTAGCGCTGGCAGCATCATTTGGTTTTTATGGTTTATTACGTAAAAAAGTCAACATTGATGCTAAAGCGGGTTTATTGGTTGAAACCGCTATTTTACTGCCTGTGGCATTAGCTTATTTAGCCCTAACGCTTGATACCGCATCGGCAAATATGCTCACTAACGATATTGGAATGAACTTAACCTTAGTGGCCGCAGGTATTGTTACCACCATTCCACTATTGTGCTTTGCAGGGGCAGCCATTCGTATCCCATTATCCATGCTGGGTTTTTTCCAGTATATTGGCCCAAGTATCATGTTCATGTTGGCAATATTTTTATTCAAAGAGCCTTTTGATATTGAAAAAGGGGTCACATTTGGCTTTATTTGGAGTGCATTAGTGTTGTTTACCGCTGATATGGCGCTGCAGCGCCGTCGCCGCTTAAAGCAAAGCTAATAGCTATCGCCTTTTCAATGCTTCATTGCCGCAATGGCTTTCATTGCGGCCTCGTTATCCTCTAGGGTTACTAGCATTACATAGCCTCTAGTGGTTGGCAGTAGCAAGGCATCGTCCCTTGTGAGTGACACCAGCGCCTTATCGCCGTTTTTAAGGGTAAACCATCCTAGTGAGTATCCGGCAATGCCTATGCCGTTTGTACGCCACTGTGGAGTTAATTCTAATTCAGTTGTTAAGTCCACTACTCTCACTTGCTGCCAAAGTAATTCATCCGTGTTGAAATCCTGACTGTAAAGGGGGATCGATAACGTCAAAGGCTTATTGTCAGGCTTTAGCGTCAACTGGCTATTATTGGTTTGATACAGGGTCCATGAGAACAGCATAAACAGGAATAAAATAATCCCGTAGCTAACATACAACGCAGTGCTCGGTAATTTCTTTACCCAAATCAGCGCCGTTAGCCCTACTAACCCAACCAGCACCCCGACAAAATTGAACATGCCGTGACTGCTTAATCCTGCTAATGCTATTTCAGTCATTTTTCCTACTTAGTGATGTGTTTTTATAAGGATACATCTTTATTCATTTTTCAATATTATCATAATCTTCATAACATGCTGACCGGCATAGTTTTATCACCCCAAATCTTGCCTAAAAATCAGTAACCATGATGAGTTAACATCTGAAATACACAAAAATGCCACCGTAAAGTAACCTCCACGGTGGCATTGCTATAACGGCACAATCGCAATACAGCTTACAAGTCCAACGCCAGAACTTTTGAATTGCGTTGGAAGTTATACAGCTTCTTTTTTGCGTTAGGCAGCTGTTCAACATCAACAATATTAAAGCCGAACTCCAAGAACCAATGAATACTGCGGGTGGTTAAGGCAAACAGTTTCGAATAACCTCGAACCCGTGCTTGGCCAATAATATTGTTCAGCAACACACTGCCTCTGTCAGCATCACGATAGTCTTGATGCACCACTAAACAGGCAAACTCACCGGCATTGTCTTCTTCAAAGGGATATAACGCCGCGCAGCCAATGACTAAGCTATCGCGCTCAATCAACATAAACTGCTCAATTTCCATTTCCAGCTGCTCACGGGAGCGGCGCACTAGCACCCCTTGCTCCTCTAATGGGCGAATAAGGTCTAATACTCCACCGATATCGCCAATGGTGGCGCGTCTTAAGCGCTCAGCGCTTTCAGTAACAATTTGGGTACCAATACCTTCACGGGAGAACAACTCTTGTAGCAAAGTGCCATCTTCAAGGTAGCTCACCAAGTGACAACGTGGAATGCCATTACGACAAGCATCAATACTGGCCTTTAAAAATGCCATGGTGCCCACACAGGATTTACCCGCCGTTTGCATTTCATCCAAGATGGACTGCGCGCCATTTGGCATCAGCTCAGCAATCACCTCGCCGTCTTTGCCCAAAATGCCGTGGGTATTACTAAAACCAATAATTTTGTCGGCTTTAAGCTTTATAGCCACTTTGGTGGCCACTTCTTCGGCGGTTAAGTTAAAACATTCGCCAGTGACAGAAACCGCAATAGGCCCCATCAATACAATACAATTTTTTTCCAGCTGGCATTCAATACCTTGAGTATCAATACGGCGCACTTTGCCCGTTAGGCAAAAATCCACCCCGTCATCGACTCCCAAAGGCTGAGCAATAACAAAGTTGCCACTGACAAGGTTGATTTGTGCATTTTGCATTGGGGTGTTGCCAAGGCTCATTGACAGCCTTGCTGTAATATCAAATTGCACTGAGCCTGCAACTTGTTTAATCACTTTTAATGAGTCTTCATCAGTAATGCGCACGCCGTTGTGATAACTCGGTTCAATACCCGCACTGTGCATGGCGCTATCAATTTGCGGCCTTGCGCCGTAGACCAACACCACTTTAATCCCTAAGGAGTGCAACAAGGCGACATCGTTTAAGATGCCTCTAAATTGATTATGCAGCAGGGCTTCGCCGCCAAGCATGACAACAAAGGTTTTTCCGCGATGAACATTAACGTATGGCGCTGAATGGCGGAAACCATCAACCAGCTCTGTGGTTCTTAAAGGCACATTAACCCCTAAACAAATAATCAATCAGAACAGTCAGTGACAAAACCACCAACAAATATAATTACGCAATAATATTGCATTTAAATTCACTTTAAAAGCATTTTATCGCATTAGTAATAGTTTTAGACCATAAATAGTGCCTATAAAGCAGTAAATAAGCTCACATAACCGCCAAATAGTTCAAATGGCGTTTATGCATAAGGCGGCAATATAGCGTCAATAAGTGAATAATGAAGACAAAATAAGCGTAACGACCTCTATCACTGTAAGGCGTTGTTTATAAAGCAAGAGAAAAGCATAACTGATTGAAATTGATAACGCGGAGATCTGGATTACATTTTTGACAGGCAAAAAAAAAGCCCCATAAAGGGACTTTTTTAAAAGAACAAAATCAATTACTTGATTTTAGCTTCTTTGTACATAACGTGCTGGCGAATAACTGGATCAAATTTCTTGATTTCCATTTTTTCAGGCATGTTACGCTTATTTTTTTCAGTAGTGTAGAAGTGACCAGTTTTAGCACTAGATACTAATTTGATCTTCTCACGATTACCTTTAGATTTAGCCATTTTCTATTATACCTTCTCGCCGCGGGCACGAAGTTCTTTAACAACAACTTCAATACCTTTTTTGTCGATGATACGGATACCTTTGGTAGATACACGTAGTTGCACGAAGCGTTTTTCTTCTTCTAACCAAAAACGGTGGTTTTGTAGGTTAGGTAAAAAACGACGACGAGTCGAATTTTTAGCGTGCGAACGGTTGTTACCAACCATAGGCTTCTTGCCAGTAACTTGGCATACTCTTGACATGTCAATCTTCTCCAAAAACAATTTTAAAACGCTCGAGCATTTATGTGCCTCGTGTGGCCGTCGCCCGAGGCACAAAGAGGGCGCATTTTATACACGATAACAAAAATAAGGTCAAGCGTTGTTTAATTTATCCACCCGCGTTCAGCAAAAGAAACTATCTCCTGATCGCCTACAACCATATGATCTAAAAGAGAAACATCGATAGTAGATAAGGCTTTTTTTAATCTGTCAGTAATTTGCCGATCTGCCTGACTTGGCTCTGCAATGCCAGACGGGTGATTATGACACACTATGACTGCCGCAGCTTTTTTTTCCAACACCAAGCTCACCACTTCACGTGGGTAGACTGATGCAGAATTAATCGTTCCGCGGAATAATTCTACAAATTGAATCACTCTATGTTGGCTATCCAACAATAGTAATGCAAACACTTCATAGGATCGGTCTGCTAATTGTCTCATTAAATAGTCCCGAGTTAAATCAGGATTTACCAAAATTTGCCCTCTACGCAGATTTTCTTGCGAAATTCGCTTAGAAATCTCCGATGCCGCCTGTAATTGGGCATATTTTACCGGCCCAACACCCGACAATTGGCAAACTTGACTACGCGGTGCACAAAATAAAGCCCTTAATCCGCCAAACTGACCAATCATATCTCGGGCAAGATCGACCGCATTTTGACCTGCTATGCCATTTCGCAGTAAAACCGCCAGTAACTCGGCATCCGATAAATGCCCTGCACCTAAATGTAATAATTTGTCTCTTGGCCCTTCTCCTTCAGGCCAGTCTTTAATCGCCATAAACACTCCTTGTTTAATGTCATCCGTGATGGGGGCACTCATACTTGTATGAGTAAGTTATAGATAGTGGGTAGCAATAACTTTTTGTAAATAGCGAGTTGTGACCCTTAGTTGTTGTGACCCTTAGCACATCATTATGGTCTATATTTTTAATTTCGGATCATCATCCTTATTTAGATTGTGATATCTTAGCCGCAATATCGCGATGAGCAGGATTGAGCAAAACATGCTGACAAATAAAAAAGTCCTTCTAGGCATAGGTGGTGGTATTGCTGCCTATAAAAGTGCCGACTTAATACGCCGCCTTAAAGAGCGCGGTGCTGATGTTCGTGTGGTCATGAGCCAAAGCGCCATGGAGTTTATTACCCCACTGACAATTCAAGCGCTATCAGGTCATCCTGTGGCCTCAGATTTACTCGACCCTGCAGCGGAAGCCGCAATGGGTCATATTGAGCTAGCAAGATGGGCAGATGTGGTTATCGTCGCACCAGCGACCGCTAACCTCATTGCGCGTATTAATGCAGGTATGGCAGATGAACTGTTAACCACCACCTGCCTTGCTACTGAAGCGCCAATTATCGTTTGCCCAGCCATGAACCAGCAAATGTATCGCAACCTTGCAACCCAAGAGAACCTTGCCAACATTAAACGTAAAGGCATCACCGTTTGGGGGCCTGCCAGTGGCGATCAAGCTTGTGGCGAAGTCGGCCCAGGTCGAATGCAAGAGCCCTTGGCCATTGCTGAGCAACTGGTGCAGTATTTCGCCCCAGCTGAAAAACCATTAAACGGTTACAAATTGATCCTGACTGCGGGCCCAACCCGTGAAGCAATCGATCCGGTTCGATACATCTCTAACCATAGCTCAGGTAAAATGGGCTTTTCATTAGCCGCAGCCGCAACCCAAATGGGCGCTGAAGTCACCCTCATTAGCGGCCCTGTTAATCTGGCCACACCTTCAGGCGTTAAGCGCATCAATGTCGAATCAGCACAACAGATGTTAGATGCCGTCATGGAAAACATTGAAGACCAAGCAATTTTTATCGGCTGCGCTGCAGTGGCCGATTACCGCATCGCCACCGTCGCTGAATCTAAAATCAAAAAGTCGGCTGAGCATATGCAACTTGCGCTCGTTCGCAATCCTGATATCTTAGCCAGCGTTTCAGCGCTAAAAAATCGACCTTTCACTGTAGGTTTTGCTGCAGAGACCGATAACGTAGAAGAATATGCCCGTGGCAAGCTTGAACGCAAAAAATTAGATCTTATTGCTGCCAATGACGTATCAATTGCAGGTCTAGGGTTTAACGCCGATAACAATGCGCTGCAGGTGTTCTGGAAAGACGGTAGTGAAAAACTACCCGCAACAGACAAACTGACACTGGCAACGCAATTACTTACTTTGATAGCAGCAAAGATTAAAACATCATGAAAACACCTGTAGAACTTAAACTTCTCGACTCGCGTATTGGCAGCGAGTTTCCTTTACCTGCTTATGCCACCCCAGGCAGTGCAGGTATGGACTTACGTGCCATGATTGATACCACTATGGTTATCGAGCCAGGTGAAACCGTATTAATCCCAACTGGCATAGCTGTACATGTTGCCGATCCAAGCTTAGCTGCCGTGATCTTGCCTCGCTCAGGCTTAGGTCATAAACATGGCATCGTATTAGGCAATTTAGTCGGCTTAATTGATTCAGACTACCAAGGCCCCTTAATGGTGTCTTGCTGGAACCGCAGCGATAAAGCCTACAGCATCGAAATAGGCGATCGTTTAGCGCAGTTAGTTTTTGTGCCTGTAGTACAGGCGCAGTTTACCTTAGTCGATGAGTTTGATACCTCAGAACGTGGTGAAGGTGGATTTGGTCATTCTGGCACCAAATAACCTTTACAAGTAGTCACAATCCTAGGAATAAATAATGGCGGCTAGCCCAAAAATAAATCGTCGTGAGCACATTTTACAGTGCCTTGCGCATATGCTGGAAACCAGCCCTGGTCAACGTATTACCACTGCTAAGTTGGCAGCTGAAGTTGGTGTTTCAGAAGCGGCGTTATATCGCCACTTCCCAAGTAAAGCGAGAATGTTTGAAGGCTTGATCGAGTTTATTGAAGATGCGATTTTATCGCGCTTGAATATCATCATGGATGAAGAAAAAGACACCATGAAACGTTGTGAGCTGGTACTGCAACTCTTACTGGTGTTTTCAGAGCGTAACCCGGGGATCTCACGGGTGCTCAATGGTGATGCACTTTTAGGTGAAAATGAACGTTTACGCAGCCGCATTAGCGCACTGTTTGCCAAAATTGAAACCCAAATCAAACAAATACTGCGTGAAAAAACCCTCCGTGAAGGCAAAGGTTTTAATATCGACGAAGCCATACTTGCCAACCTACTGCTTGCAGTAGCAGAAGGGAGAATCGCTCAGTTTGTGCGTAGTGAGTTCAAACAAAAGCCCACTAAGCACTTCGATGAACAGTGGCAGTTTATTCAGCAGCAACTGTTGAGAAGCTAACCTATTAGCATTGCTAATATCGCTTATTATGGTCGTTGAATTAACACAAAACAACATATCTAAAACGCACTTCGGTGCGTTTTTTATTGCCGATAAATTGTATTTGTTAATTAAATGTCGTACTTTGGCTTTAGTTTATCGATAGCTATCGATAAATATTACCACTACAAAAATTAACAAGGATGTTTATGAAACACACTGCTGTTATTGCAGCCTGTCTGCTGGCCTTTATTCCCTCAATATCTCATGCGGCATCATTATCTGATGCGAGCCTTTTCAGTAAAGGGGCAAAGTTTAGCGATGTCAAAATTTCTCCAGAAGGTGATTACCTCAGTGCATTAACTAGCCACAATGGCAAAAAAACCTTAGTTATTTTAGAAACAAAAACCAAAAAGCTGCTCAATGCGCTCAACTTTCCAGGTAATGCCGAAGTCGGCAATTATGTATGGGCAAACCATGAACGTATTGTGCTACAAAAAGTCTATTTAAAAGGTTGGTCCGACATTCCACAATATTATGGCGAATTATTTGCTATTAACGCTGATGGCTCACGCAAAAAATACTTATTTGGCTATAACAGTGGCGAGCAACAAACCGGTTCCCATATAAAGAAAAACACCGCTATTAATGCCACTGCATTCATACTTGATCCAATGCCAGAAAACAATAAACACATGCTGGTCAATGCGATACCATGGAGCAGTGCGCTTTCGAGAGGTTATGATAGCCTTCAAGATGTATATCGTGTCGATCTCTATACTGGTAAAAGACGCAAAATCGTTACCTCTCCCATAGGTAAAGCTAGCTTTTTAACCAATCATACAGGCGAAGTAAAATTTGTAGCTGGTATCGATAGTCAAAATAAAACCCAAATATTTTATCGCCATGAAGGCGATTGGCTGAACAGTAGCAAGCTTAATCTTGGTTTGACTGATTTTTATCCCATTTCATTCGCCAATAACCCTGACACCATTTTTGCCGCAGGCAGAGAAGACAATCACACCTTGGGGGTGTATAAAATTGATTTAACTAGCGGCGAAAAGCAACTGGTTGTTCAAGATGAAGATGTTGACCCAAGCAACTATTGGATTAATAAAAAAACCAAACAGCTTTATGCCGTCGAATTCGATAGCGGATATCCAACTTATGCCTTTGTAGATAAACAAGATCCCCACTCCAAACTAGTTAAACAATTGCTGGCATCACTACCTGGACATCAAATCCAAATAGTCAGTGAAACTAACGACGCTAAACTCGCTATCATTAAAGCCTTCAACGATCGCAACCCTGGTGATTACTACTTATTTGATACCGAAAACACCAAACTTGAATATCTTTTGTCTGAAAAAAGCTGGCTAGACCCTGATGACATGGCTGAAGTGAAACCTATCAGCTTCACCAGTCGTGATGGCAAAACGATTTCTGGTTACCTCACCTTGCCCGCAGGTAAAGAAGCCAAAAACCTACCACTGATTGTTAACCCCCATGGCGGCCCACATTATATCCGCGACAATTGGGGTTTTGACCCACAAAATCAGTTACTGGCGAATCAAGGCATGGCGGTATTACAGGTTAACTTTCGAGGTTCAGGTGGTTTTGGTGGACAATTTCAACAAGATGGTTATCAAAAGTGGGGCTCTGAGATTCAATACGACATCATTGATGGCACCAAATATGTAGTTGACCAAGGTTTTGCAGATAAAGATCGCATTTGTATTGTGGGCGGCAGTTTTGGCGGCTACAGCGCCCTACAAAGTGCCATTATTGAGCCTGATTTATTCAAGTGCGCCATTGGCTTTGCCGGTGTTTACGATTTAGAAATGATGTTTGAAGAAGGTGATGTACAAGAATCTCGAAGTGGCACTAGCTATTTAAAAGATGTGCTTGGGGAAAACCCTCAACAACTTAAAGCCATGTCACCCGCCTTTAATACCGATAAGCTTAAAGCCAGCTTATTACTCGTTCATGGCGGCAATGATGAGAGAGCACCCATTGAGCAGTTAGAGTCATTAGAAAAAGGCTTAAAGCAGCACAAATACCCTTATCAAAAACTAGTCATGGATGATGAGGGTCATGGCTTTTATAATGATGAACATAGAGCCAAATACTACAATAAGATGTTGAGTTTTTTGAAAGATAATCTCAAGTTGTAATTTTGTCGCCTCACACCAAAGCCGATACTTGACTAAAAAGGTCGGCTTTTTTTATTTCAATAATATTAATTTGACCTAAATCACGTTATTATCCCGTCCCTGATCTTTGATGCAGCGCTTGCCCATAAAGCGTTAACGTCATTTTTAGCATACACTCATTAAGTATTACCCCTGTGGTTGGAGGATAAGATGGCACTAAGTGAAGCCGCGTTGAAAGTTAAAGCAGCACTAACTGAACAAGGGCTTGAAACCCCAATGCTGCCTCAAACTTACACAGCAGAAGAGCGTAAGCAGAAAATTGAGCATCATATGAAAGAAATCCTGACATTAATGTCGCTGGATTTATCGGATGATAGCTTGATGGACACCCCACGCCGCATTGCCAAAATGTATGTTGATGAGATTTTCTCTGGGCTTGATTACCAGAACTTCCCTAAAATCACCGTCATCGATAATAAGATGGGCGTTGATGAAATGGTGCGAGTGCAAGATATCAGCCTCACCAGTACCTGTGAGCACCATTTAGTGACTATTGATGGCTATGCCACCGTGGCCTATTTACCGCGCACTAAGATTATTGGTTTATCGAAAATCAACCGCATTGTGCGCTTTTTTGCCCAGCGTCCACAAGTGCAAGAAAGACTGACCCAGCAAGTGTTAGTGGCATTACAAACCTTGCTTGAAACCAAAGATGTGGCGGTAAAAATGGATGCGGTGCATTACTGCGTTAAATCCCGTGGCGTTATGGACTCAACCAGTTCAACCACCACCACAGCGTTAGGTGGGGTGTTTAAATCAAATCCTGCTACCCGCGCTGAGTTTTTACATCAGTCTAAGTGCTAATTAAATACTATTGATTAGAAGATGGTAATTGCACAACCAAACACAAAAAAGCCAGACATCATGTCTGGCTTTTGCTTTCTCGCTATTAATACAAAACAGATTAAATACCGTATTGCGCTCGATAAGCACTCACTGACGCTAGCTCTTTTTCCATGCCAGGTTTTTCAGATAAATAGCTAATCAAGTCAGACAGCTTAACGATAGAAACGATGTCACAGCCAAAGTCACGCTCAACTTCTTGAATAGCTGATAACTCGCCTTTGCCTTTTTCTTGTCTGTCTAGGGCAATCAATACGCCTGCAAGGCTTGCATCATGGGCTTCAATGATTTCCATCGATTCACGAATTGCGGTGCCCGCGGTGATCACATCATCCACTAACATCACTTTGCCAGCAAGTTCACTACCCACTAATGAGCCGCCTTCACCATGAGTTTTCGCCTCTTTACGGTTAAAGCAATATGGCACATCTTTATCATGATGATCGCACAAGGCAACCACTGTGGTCGTTGCAATTGGAATGCCCTTATAAGCAGGGCCAAACACTAAATCGTAATCGATACCAGAATCAACTAATGCAGCAGCATAAAAGCGACCAAGACGTGCTAAATCACGACCCGTATTGAATAAACCCGCATTAAAAAAGTATGGGCTAGTACGGCCTGATTTCAGGGTAAACTCACCAAAGCGTAATACCTGACGCTCAAGCGCAAATTCAATAAACTCACGTTGATATGCTTTCACATTATCTCCTTTATACTGTTATCATTTTTTGTAGAATACATTTTAAAAAAGGGCCCTAATGGGCCCTTAATTCAAATCAATTTTTAGCTTAATGCCGCTTTCTGAATGTCCACGATTTCGCGGATGCCGTGCTTGGCTAACTCGAGTAAGCTTAATAGCTCTTCATGACTGAATGGCTCGCCTTCAGCAGTACCTTGGATCTCAATCATCTTACCGGTTTCTGTCATAACAACGTTCATGTCAGTTTCAGCAGCGCTATCTTCGATATATTCTAAATCGCAGATTGGCTCACCTTTATAAATACCAACACTAACAGCAGCAATAAGGAACTTAAGCGGGTTAGTTTTTAAAATACCTTTACCACGAGCCCAGTTTAATGCGTCTACTAATGCAACACAGGCACCAGTAATTGCAGCAGTACGAGTACCGCCATCAGCTTGAATCACATCACAATCGATAACGATAGTGTTCTCACCTAAGGCTTTCATGTCTACAGCAGCACGTAATGAACGGCCGATTAAACGTTGGATTTCTTGAGTACGACCAGACTGCTTACCACGTGCAGCTTCACGTTGCATACGGCTATGAGTCGAACGAGGAAGCATACCGTATTCAGCAGTTACCCAGCCTTGGCCTTGGCCTTTAAGAAAACGCGGTACGCCTTCTTCAAAGCTTGCAGTACATAAAACTTTAGTGTCACCAAATTCAACCAACACCGAACCTTCAGCATGAGCTGTAAATTGACGAGTAATCGTAACTGGACGAGATTGTGCAGGTGTTCTGTCGCTTGGACGCATATGCATTTCCTATAGTGTGGAATTGATGACTTAATTTCGCAGCATATTATAGTGACTTGTTTCAGTGGATGCCACGCTTAACAAAACCCTTATTGGATTTTTATTAACAAAACGGCACACTGAGGGATTAAATATTGTTTAAATGATGTGAGACACATGAAAATTGCCATCTTTGGTGCCGGCTCAACAGGCTGTTTTTTAGCAGGCGAACTCAAGCTCGCTAAGCTTGATGTCAGTGTTATTTGCCGGCCACGGATTAAACACAGCATTATTGAAAATAACGGTATTCGGCTTACCGACTATCAAGGCTTAGATCAACGCGTCATGCCAGATGCTCTGATGACGGGTATCAACCCGACTCTTAATAAGAGCCGTAATGAAAGTGATTATAAAAGTGATATTAAAAGTGATAATAATAGCGGCGATAATGAGCAAATAACGCAATTCGATGTCATCTTTGTCACCCTAAAATGCCACCAACTCACCAGCATCATCGATGACTTATTAGCAATATCAACCCAGCAAAGCGCCATCGTATTAATGCAAAATGGCCTAGGTAGCCTTGAAATCCTTCAGCAAGCCTTTAAAAACCGCAATCAAGTAAGGCAAATCTTTCAGGGCATCACCCCGTTTAATGTATTGCAGCAAGACAACGCCAGCTTTCATAAAGGCACTGAAGGGGTATTTACCTTCGAAACATGCCCGCAAACTCACGCCATTGACACCGCGATGAACAATGCACAGGCAAATATCAGCTGCACATTAGCAACCGATATGACGGCCATTATTAATGGTAAATTACTGCTCAACCTCAATAACGCCTTAAACGCCATATGTGATGTACCGATAAAGCAGCAATTAAGCCAGCGCAAAACCCGAAAACTGCTGGCCATGGCAATGCAAGAGTGGCTTAAGGTCTGCAAACAAGCACACTTACCACTGGCCCAATTCACCAAAGTTAAACCCCGCTTGCTACCGCTGATTTTATCGCTACCTGATAGCTTATTTACCTTGATAGCAAAACCCATGTTGGCAATCGACCCGCACGCACGTTCATCGATGTGGCAAGATATACACGCACAGCGCCCCACAGAAATTGATTACCTAAATGGCGCAGTCGTAAAGCTTGGGCTCAACCACCAAGTGGCAACCCCAGTAAACAGCGCCATAGTCGCAGGAATTAAAAAATTAGAGCAAGGCAAGACAATCAGTATCGATGAGATTTACCTCATGATCCGAGCTTAACTCGCACCTATATAGCGCCAGCACTTACAGAAAGTTAGCCCTGATATACCGCTAGCATTGCTTTCAGCTAGATACAAAAAAGCCGAGCTCATCACTGCATGCAGCAACCAACTCGGCTTTTTAACGCCTTAAAACAATTAATAGTCGTAAATAGTCTCGCTAAATCTACTTAGTCTTTTTAATCATAGGCAGCACCAACAGCGCCACACCTACCACTAAAAATGGAATACTCAATAATTGCCCTGCACTCATTGTCCAATCTGTGGCATAAGCGGCTTGCTTAACCTTGACCATTTCGATGGCCCAACGTGCGCTGAATACGCTACACAAGAACAGTCCAAAAATAACCCCGTGCTTTTGTTTTAAGTTGGTAAATTTATACACAGCAAACAAAGCAATAAAGATAACTAAATAGCTAATGGCCTCATATAACTGCGCCGGATGGCGCGGCAGCATATCAATACGTTCGAAAATAATGCCCCACGGTTTAGTGGTCGGTAGCCCTAAAATCTCTGAATTGGCAAAGTTTGCCATCCGTACAAAAAAGCCAAATATCGCTGTCGCAATGGCTAAGCGGTCAAGTAAAAACAAAAACGGCATATCGGTTTTACGCTTGTAATAGTAAAGCGCTAAAATGGCACCTAAACCGCCGCCATGGCTGGCTAAACCGCCTTCCCAAATGGCCAAAATCTTCATTGGATTGGCAAAATAGTAACTTGGATCGTAAAAGAAACAGTGCGCTAAACGGGCGCCAACAATAATCCCCACCACACAATAAGTCAGTAAATTATCTAGCGATGCGACATCTAAACCTTCTTTTTTGTACATGTGCTTCATAACTTGAAAACCACTGGCAATGGCTACCGCAAACAAAGCCCCATACCAATGTACTTGTAAACCCATAAATGAAATTAATACTGGGTCGAGATTCCACACAAAATGGTCCAATTGACTACTCCAAACATTAACAACCACTCACGCAGCAGGCGTGAGCAAATAATTGCCGCTACTATAAACAATTCATCGGCTTAATTCGATGACTATGGTCACCACAGCAGACTATTTCCATGATAGGTAGACGACACTCGTACCTTAATCGCAATGCTGTGACTGATAAAAGCCGCTTAAGTTGCACACTAACCAGTATAAATAGCTCAAAAGCCAGTTGATAAAACTTGCTAAGCTTTGACCTTCACAATCAGCAGACTATAATCGACACACTATTTACGTTGCTAATTAATCAGGGTTCACAATGATCCAAAGTATGACCGCCTACGCTCGCATTGAGCACAAAGCCGAATGGGGCACAGCCTCGTGGGAAATCCGCTCAGTCAATCAACGTTACTTGGAAACCTACTTACGGTTACCAGAACAAATGCGAAGCCTTGAGCCAGTATTGCGTGATCGCCTACGTAAGCGATTAAACCGCGGCAAGGTTGAGGTCAACTTACGTTATGAACTTTCAGAGTCTGGCAGCAGCGAAATGCGCCTAAACCAAGACTTAGCCAAGCAGCTACTTAATGCCGCTGAATGGTTAAAGAAAGAATCTAGCCATGGCGAACTGAACTTAGCCGACATTCTACGCTGGCCTGGTGTGATGTCTGGCGCAGAGCAAGACATGGGCGACATCAATAAAGACTTACTGGTGGCTTTTGATGGCGCTGTAGCGCAATTTATCGAAGCTCGCGGCCGTGAAGGTGAAGCAATCAATACTATGTTGCAAACCCGCCTAGACCAAATTGTTGAACAAGTGGCCATCGTGCGCGAGCACATGCCAGCCGTGATGCAATGGCAACGTGACAAGCTAACCAACCGTTTAGCAGAAATCACTGGCGAACTTGATCCTGCTCGTATGGAGCAAGAAATGGTGCTACTTGCACAAAAGATGGATGTCGCAGAAGAAATGGATCGCCTTGATGCACACGTTGCAGAAACGCGCTTAATCCTCAAAAAAGGTGGCGCACAAGGCCGCCGCTTAGATTTCATGATGCAAGAGTTTAACCGCGAATCTAATACCCTAGCGTCTAAGTCAATCAGTGCAGAAGTCACCGCCGCAGCGGTAGAACTTAAAGTGCTTATTGAGCAGATGAGAGAACAGATCCAGAACGTTGAATGATATCCAATAGAGTCCAAACAAAACCTTTTACTACTGATTTTAAAAGATTTAATTAAACCTCAGTCCAAAGAGGTCCATTAGCACCCACCACTTTCCAACGCTAAATGGTGGGTGATATGGTGAGTAACTTAGTATATAGTCAATGCATGGCGGTGGGTAAAAACACCCACCCTTGTATTTGACTGGAGGCTAAGGGGCTTATGGGAAAGTTAACCGCAAAGGAAGTTGCAGCAAAATCCAAAGGAGAACCTGGCCGATTCGCTGA
>NZ_MCTY01000224.1:0-19546 GCF_002873635.1 Shewanella sp. 10N.286.52.B9 | reverse complement strand
GAAAACTTTGAACATCGCCGTGAGTGGATTGATTCACGTATTATTGAATTGGCGACGATTTTTGCCATTGATATCTGTGCTTATGCCGTTATGAGTAATCACTTACATGTCGTGCTTAAAGTCGATGTAGATAAAGCCAAAGAATGGTCTGATATTGGGGTGTTAACTCAATGGCATAAAGGCTTTAAAGGTACATTGCTGACCCATAAATTTGTTAAAGGTGAAGCGCTTAATGAGTTTGAATTAAAGACGGTTAATGATTGTATTGCGCTATATCGAGAACGTTTAACTGATATCAGTTGGTTTATGCGTTCCTTGAGTGAACCGATTGCGAGAATGGCCAATAAAGAAGATAAGTGTACGGGTCGCTTTTGGGAAGGGCGCTTTAAATCGCAAGCATTACTTGATGACGCAGCAGTTCTCGCCTGTATGGCCTATGTTGATTTGAATCCAATTCGCGCTCAAATGGCTGCAACACCTGAAAGGTCAGATTACACCAGTATTCAACGTCGCATTAATTCTGCTATAAACGGTGAGCAACCAAAAGCGTTGCTTCCCTTTGTAGGTAATGAGAGATTGAACATGCCTAAGGGATTAATGTATAGCGTAAAAGATTACATCGTGCTGGTTGAAGATACTGGGCGAATTATTCGTGATGATAAACGTGGCGCCATCAGCGCGAGTAGCCAGGACATTCTTAATAGGCTGAACATTCCTGCTGAAAACTGGTTAAAAATCACCACTGAGTTTGGCGCTTTATTTAAAGGTGCGGTGGGGGCATTACCTGCATTAACAGATTATTGTGAGCATTTAGACCTAAAACGACGACAAGGCGCAGCTAACTGTCAGCGCTGGTTGTGCGCTTAATAAATCATTTCTTAATCTCAAATAAAAGCATTTCCCACTTGATAGATATCAAGCTTTTCTGCTGGATTGAATTTAGTTTATGAGTTAATTTTGGTGATTAATGATGAAATATTCAGTCCTTTGGCATAGATCATCCCACCAGTAAATGAATGTAGGTATTGGCAACTTAAAACGAAAGTCGCTATGTTATAAATTAAAAATAATGGGCGGCTATTTATTTCTTAGGAATGATTTCTACAAATTTCTTAAACTTAAACATGGAGAAAGTTATGAAGTTAAAAAAAGAAGATATTCCGGTAATGATGGAAGCACCTGGTACGGTTATGCGAATACAGGCAGGCTTTGGGGATATGACCGTTGCCTACCATGAGCTACCGAAAGGCACAGATTTCACTCCGTTATTAAAGGGCCTGTGCAACGATAGTTGCCATTGTCCCCATTGGGGTTACATCTTTCAAGGTGCCTTTCGATTTATATATGATGATGGCACTGAAGAAATATTCGAAGCAGGAGATGTGTTTTACGCACCTGCAGGTCATACTGCCATTGTCGTTCAAGATCTGAAATTTTTAGAATTTAGCCCTACCACCGAACTCAACGAAGTTTTGAAGAATGTTGGAGAAAGGCTGGCCGAAGCAACCTAAAAATAAAGTATGTCGTGGTCAACTAATTTTGGCCACGGATTTGTATTCTTACCAATATCTTTTTTCTGACTCATTGGGTGTTTGTCCACCATTATACTTTTCTGTGTGGGAATATATGTTGGTTGAAGGTTCGGTATTAGCTACTTTCCCTTGTAAAATTGATGGCTTAGAGGATATTTAACATATTAATTCAACTGTATTTTACGCTGAGGTAGGTGCAGTAATTCTCGGTGGAATTAGGAGAAGATGACATAATAAAAAGGTATTAATGCCAATGCATTAATACCTTTTTGTTGCTTTAACCCTATCGCTGGTTAGTGATGGCGTTGAAGTCTATTACAGCTTAACCATCAATTTGCCTTTGTTGGCACCGCTGAAGAATAAATTTAGTCCGTCAATTGATGATTCTAAGCCATTAAGCACATGGGCGCGGTGTTTGATTTTACCTTGCAGTACATAAGGGGTGAGCTTAGCCAATAAGCTTGGCACTTCACCAAAGTGATCTGGCATTGTGAAGCCTTGAATCGTGAGGCGTCTTTTTAAAATGTTCATCCAGCTAGGGCCAGGAGCAGGTGTTTGGCTGCTGTAATCGGCAATTAAACCACAAACCATGACACGGCCATGTGGGTTCATTTTATCGATAATTAGGCTTTGGATTGGGCCTGCGGTATTTTCAAAGAATAAGTCGATGCCATTTGGGGCACATTGTGCAAGTTTGGCTTCAAGATCATCGGTTTTGTAGTTAATGGCTGAATCAAAACCAAGTTCATTGACAATCCAATCTGCTTTTTCATCACTACCAACTACCCCAATAACCGTTAGGCCATCTGCTTTAGCAAGTTGACCAACAATTGAGCCAACAGACCCCGCAGCGCCGGTAACAATAATGGTTTCGCCAGCTTTGGGCTTACCGACATTAAATAGGCCTTGAGTGGCGGTTAATCCCGGTAGCGCAAATACAGACAGTATTGCTTCGTCTGGTAATGGCGCATCAACTTTGTTTAAGCCTTGACCATTACTGTGAAAATATTCTTGCCAGCCCATCATGCCCATCACGCGATCGCCAACTTTAAAATCGGGGTGATGGCTTTCAACGACTTCACCGACACCGCTACTGCGCATTACTTCACCTAAGTTCACTGGCGGAATATAGCTGTCAGTATCAGGTTGCATCCAACCAAACATGGCAGGGTCTAATGACATATGATTTTGTTTTACTAAAATCTCGCCTGGGTTCACGGTTGGCATTGGCTTTTGTACCACTTCAAAAATATCAGCGGTGATTGGGCCACCTTGTGGACGCTTTACTAAGTTGATGGCGGTAAATGTGCTCATTGTTGTTCCTTGTCTTTATTTTTATCAATTTTGCTATTGAATGCATTATTGCTTTTCTTTTTGATAAGATATAGTAGCTAAAAAGCGATACTTTATTGCTTTAAAAACAATAATGAGGCTTTGATGGATCAATTACGGGCGCTTAAATATTTTGTGAAAGTGGTGGAGTTAGGCAGCTTTACCCAAGCGGCTAAGGCTTTTTCTGTACCGGCATCATCATTATCAAGACGGGTTGCAGATCTTGAAAACTCCCTTGGGGCGACGTTATTAAAGCGTTCAACCCGCGCCGTCAGTTTGACTGAGATTGGCCGAGAATATTATCAGCAAGTATCAAGCTTGCTAAATCAGCTTGAACAAAGCAATGAGGCGGTGAGAAGTTATCAAACTGAACCTATGGGGAAATTACGCATTAGTGCCATGGTTGGCTTTGGCCGTGAACAGCTGCTGCCATTGATGGATGAGTTCTCAAGGTTATATCCCAAAGTGATTTTAGATATTGAGCTCAGCGATGAACTGTCGTCTGTTGGACGTGATGATGTGGATATTGCCATTCGTGGTGGTTATGCCCCTAATGATCGCGTAGTGGCGATAAGGTTAATGGACAACCAGTTTGTACCAGCAGCTACCCAGCAGTATCTAGCGGACTATGGCGTACCTTTACACCCAAATGAGCTTAAACAACATAAAGGCTTATATTATCGCTCGCCAAAAGGCCGCGTGCCGTGGCTAAGTAAAATTAATGGCCAGTGGCATGATGTATCAGCCCCTGTTGAGGCGATCAGTAATGCTGGTGAGTGGTTAATCGATAAAGCGCTGCAACATCAAGGCATAGTGATGATGCCGCGCTGGGTGCTAGCACCATTTTTTGAATCTAATCAGCTGACTGAATTACAGTTTGAGCCGCCATTATCAGCCAGTCAAAGTGATGATTTCGGGGTATATCTTATTTATCAAAAGCAGCGCTATCATGTCCCTAAGGTCAAAGCGGCGGTAGATTTTTTAGTGGCTAGGATTAAACACGCTAAATAACTTAGTTTATGTAATATTCAAAGCAGCTAGCATGTTTAAATATTGGCTGTTATGACAGTGTCTACATCAAGAGTATCATTAGTAATGATTGCAACACCAACAATAGTAACCACAAGGCTGACGCTCCGCGCTTTTCAAGCCGATGATTTAGCAGCATTTGTAGCTTATCGAGCCGATCCTGTGATTGCGCAATATCAAAGCTGGGATGATTATCAGCTCGAAGATGCCAAGGCGCTGTTTACCAGTATGGATTATGGTTTGTTTGGTGTTGCTGGTAACTGGTTTCAGCTAGCTATTGTCGATAAAAGCCAACAGCTAGTAGGCGATGTAGCAGTGCATTTTGTCGACGATATGCAGATGGAGCTTGGTTTTACCATAGCGAGAGAGTATCAGCAGCAAGGTTTTGCTACTGAAGCACTGGCAGCAGTGATTGATTATTTGTTTGTCAGCTTAAACAAACATCGCATAACGGCGATAACTGATGCCGAGAACCTAGCATCAATAGCGTTACTAGAAAGGCTTGGATTTCGAAAAGAGGCCCATTACTTAAAGAATATATTTTTTAAAGGGAAGTGGAGCGATGAGTGCGGCTTTGCACTGTTGCAACAGGAGTATTTTCAGCAGTCTTAATAACAGTATTTATCACAATCGTTATTGTTGTCGCTATCGGTAGAGTGTGGTCGATAACTCAAATCTAAACCTGAGCTTTAAAAGCAAAAAGTCAGCACAAAGCTGACTTTTTTATTGGTAATTCGATTTTACTCACTAGGGCGAACAGTTGTGTGATTAGTTTCTTTTTTTCCATTTAAATAAAATCGAGTACTTCCATAAGCTCTTAATCACAAAGAAACCGATAAAGGCAAATATTGCACCGAGTATAATGCAACCCAGTAAAAATGGCGGCCCTACGGTACTGATAGAGCTTTCAACCCATTGCCAGCTGGCTTCAAAATTGAAATGAGCAGTGTTATGGCCAAGAATTTTTGCTCCTAAAATATAGGCAGCATAAAACATAAATGGCATGGTAAACGGGTTTGTTATCCAAACTAATGCCACTGCCAATGGGATATTGACGTTAAAAAATATCGCCATGCCTGCAGCAATAACCATTTGAAAAGGAAATGGTAACCAAGCGACAAATAAGCCCACCGCAAAGGACCCCGGAGCCGATTTTCGGTTGAGGGTCCATAAATTTGGTTTATCCAGCAAACCACCAAAAATACGTAAATATTTATTGTTACGTAAAGTCTCAGGCTTCGGCATAAATTTTTGTAATAATTTTTTTGGCATATATGCGATTACTGTCTTTAATTAACCGATGATAAATCGATTTGTTTATGGATTTTGCGCTAGCGTCCTATTTAGCAATTTATTGCCAAGTTTACTTCCAATATCGCTAGCGGTTTTAATGTTTGTTATTGGGGTACTCACGTTAAAGAGGTGGCCATTCATCAGTGGCTGCCTTTTAGGTGTCTTTTGGGTTTCCATTTGTTTTTATTCATTATTTTCACATCAAGAAGCTGAACATCCAGTCAGAAAACAATTTAAGGCACAGATAGTATCACTAGTTAGTAAAAACAGCGACTGGATAAGCTTTAATGTTGTTTTACTATCAGCGCAACATTCGCTTTACAAGCGATACTATAGACTTAATTGGCAACAAGCGCCTGAGGTAAAAGTTGGGCAGGTATGGGCGTTTGACGCCAGAATGAAGCCCATTACCAGCCCGATTAACCAAGGTGGTTTTAATCAACAAAAATATTTATTAAGCCAACACATTGTCGCAAAAGGCAGTGTTAAACAGTCACAGCTTATCGATTATAAATTGTCTTTAAGGCAAAGAGTAATTAGTGATTTCAAACCGAAATTACAACATTTAAGCCATTATCCCATCATTAATGCGTTGTTGTTTGGCGATAAAACTGACATTTCTACCGAGCAATGGCAGGCGTTAAGATCAACGGGCACAGGTCATTTAGTTGCGATTTCAGGGTTACATTTATCTGTAGTGTTTGGTCTTAGCTGGAGTTTATTTAGGCTGTTATTGTTAAATTTCATGGCAACATCCTCTCGGCGTAATCTCATCTTGGCGGTATTAATGGCAGCAATGGTTGCTGCTGGTTATGGTTATTTAGCTGGGATGGCTATATCCACTCAGCGGGCATTGATGATGCTGTTAATGATTGTGTTGCTAACCGTATTTAGACAACACGCCTCGACTTGGCAGCGCTTGATATGGGCGTTATTTGCGGTGTTGGTATTTGACCCTTTTGCCAGTTTAAGTGCTGGTTTTTGGCTTAGCTTTAGCGCATTGGCAATAATTTTATTTACCATCGACTATCTTGGGGTTAAATCCACAACGGAGTTAAATCCCCAGCAATTGAACACAGCTGTCGAGTTAACGGATGTTCAAATTCAGCAAGATGATAGCTTAAGGGCTCGAGGATTGCGGCGTTTGAGTCAGCTTAAGTCAAATTTGATGGGTTTTCTAATTAATTTTTGGGCGATTCAGTGGCGCTTATTTATCGGCCTCGGGCTAATACAAGCGCTGTTATTTGGTAGTATTTCAATCCACAGTATTTGGATTAACTTTTTGATGGTGCCATGGTTTAGTGTCATTGTTATTCCGCTGTGTATGTTGGCTTTATTGCTAAATAGTGTCTTTATGCTGTTACCTGCACCTGAGTTTATAAGTGATGCAATAGTTAGCACATTATTGTGGCTTACTGATCATAGCCTTGCCCCTTTTTACTACCTGTTAAGCCTAAGTGGGCAGTTACCCTTGGCTCAATTTCACCTTTCAGATGCGCTGACAGTCAGTTTACTATTACTTGCCTTAGGACTGTTTCTATTTAAGTGGGCTAGCGACATCCATTGGCGAGTATGCTTTGGATTAATGGCGCTGCCTTTTATGTTTCAGGTATATGGCTTTATCAAAGATAATACTCAACCCCTATCGACTAAGCTGTTCTGGCAAATGCATGTATTAGATGTGGGTCAGGGCATGGCGGTGTTATTACAACAAGGTCATAAAGGCATACTTTATGACACTGGCGCGGCTTATGGTGACAATTTTAGTTACGCCCAAAGAGTGGTGATACCCACATTAATGGCTAAAGGTGTGACTGAGCTAGATTATTTAATCATAAGTCATGACGATAATGATCATGCTGGTGGGGTGAATGAACTACTTAAGCATTTCAATAAGCTAACTATTATCAGTAATATCGATAAGTACCAGCAAACTGATATAACCAATACAGTGCAGCTTGATGCGCAACTAGCCGATAAAACTCAAAAGCAATGCGATGATAGGAGGTTTAATTGGTTTAATTTAGCCATTACTTTAACCAGTAACATGGCAGCAAAAAGTGATAATAACCAGTCTTGTGTTGTGCATATTGATGATGGCAATAACCGTGTTTTACTGGCCGGTGATATTGAGAAACAAACTGAACAGCGGCTGATACAAAGCGGCTCTTTACTGGATGCTGATATCCTACTTGTGCCACATCATGGCAGTCGTACTTCATCGTCTGCAGAGTTTATTGCGGCCGTTAATCCCAGCGAGGCAATTTTTACTGCGGGTTTTGCTAATCAGTATGGTTTTCCTAAACATGACGTTGTTGAGCGCTATAAAACCCATGGTGTTACCACGCTTGTCAGTGGCGAAACAGGCCAGCTTAGTATAGATTTTAAACGTCAAAGTTATAAAATTCGACCGTATCGTACAGTTATTGAGCCATTTTGGTATAACAACTTGTTTAGATTTGGTGTCCAAGTTAAACCAGAGTAGAATACGCCTTTGTTAGCAATTCGAGTATTAATGTAATCAATGACAACAACTAATAACGAAATGTCGAGCGTCTTTAAGCGCCTTCTAACTTATCTTGTCCCAATGAAAGGGATGTTTCTGTTAGCTGTATTGGCATTATTGACCTACGGCTTGGTTGACGCTGCATTCATTTACTTCATCAAACCATTTATTGACGAAGGCTTTAGTCAAACTCCGTCAGTGGTCGCGGGCGTAGAAGTGCCGAGTCACGGCGGCTTTAATTCCAATAACAATATTATGATCATGGCACCGCTAGTGGTTATTGGAATGTTTACCCTACGTGGCTTAGCCAATTTCGTGTCGACTTATTGTGTGTCTTACATGAGCTCGAGATTAATCATGGATATGCGTCAGCAAGTGTTTGAGCATTATTTGCGTTTGCCTGTAAGCTATATCGATCGCGAAAATAGTGGTAACCTCATTTCTCGAGTGACCTTTGATACCGAACAAATTGCCCGTGCATCAGGCAGTGCGTTAATCTCTATTGTACGTGACTCTATTACCGTCATTGGTATGTTAGCTATCATGTTCATCTATTCTTGGAAACTTTCCATGTGCATCCTAGTCATTGGCCCATTAATGGGGATAGTGATTAGCGTTGTGAGTAAGCGTTTCAGAAAAGTCTCTAAGCGTATTCAAGCAGCCATGGGCAATGTCACCGCAACCACTGAGCAAATGATTAAAGGTCATAAGAATGTGTTGGCGTTTGGTGGGCAAAAGACTGAAGTCGAGCGCTTTCAAAAAGTTAATGAGGGTAACCGCAAGCAAAATATGAAACTTGCTGTAGCTCAAGCCGTTAGTCAACCGGTTATTATGATCATCGGTTCATTTGCGTTAGCGTTTGTATTGTACGCCGCCACATTCCCAAGCTTGAAAGCCGATTTAACCGCAGGCACATTTGCGGCCATTTTGGGCGCGATGATGGCAATGCTTCAGCCGATTAAAAATTTAACCCGTGTGAATGCTGAATTTCAACGTGGTATTGCCGCATGTACCACAGTTTTTGAGCTGCTAGATACAGCACCTGAAGCCGATACGGGTGAATTTGAAACTCAGCGTGTTAAAGGTAATTTAAAATTCAATAACGTTACCTTTAGTTATCCTGAGCAAGAAAAACCAGCCTTAACTCATGTTGATTTTGAAGTGAAGCAGGGTAAAACCATTGCCCTTGTTGGACGCAGTGGTTCGGGTAAATCAACCATTGCCAGCTTAATCACCCGTTTCTATACCGGCGTGTCAGAAGGGCAAATTACCTTAGACGACGTTGATATTTATGATTACAAATTAAAGTCATTACGTAATCAGGTGGCGTTAGTATCACAGCAAGTTACTTTATTTAACGACACTATAGCTAATAACATTGCTTATGCTTATCCAGGTGAAGCCACTCGCGAACAAATTTTACAAGCTGCAACCCTAGCTCATGCGATGGAATTTATCGAAAATTTACCTGAGGGGTTAGATACTCAGGTGGGTGAGAATGGCGTATTGCTGTCGGGTGGCCAACGTCAACGTATTGCTATCGCTCGGGCGATGTTGCGTGACGCGCCAGTATTAATATTAGATGAAGCAACATCAGCCCTTGATACTGAATCAGAAAAAGCGATTCAGCAAGGTCTTGATAACTTGCGCCATAATCGTACCTCGATTGTGATTGCCCACCGTTTATCAACCATTGAAAGTGCTGATGAGATTTTAGTTATCGATCAAGGCCAAGTAGTTGAGCGTGGTACTCACAGCGACTTAGTGGCAAAAGAGGGCATGTACGCTAACTTATATCAAATGCAATTTGGTAGTTAAATGCAGGCGTTAGTCAATAAAATTTGGTACCAAGGACACCGCGCTAAGTGGTTATTATTACCACTGAGTGCACTATTTGGGTTGATATCCAGTGTCAGGCGCTGGGCATTTAAACTTGGTTTTAAACAAGCGCAAGTATTGGATGTCCCTGTGGTGATTGTTGGCAATATTACCGCTGGTGGCAGTGGTAAAACCCCAACGGTTATTTACTTGATTAACTTATTACGTCAGCAAGGCTTCACCCCTGGGGTGATCAGTCGTGGTTATGGTGTCAATATTGATGGGGTAAAAACCGTCAAAGCAACCGATAACGCCGCAGATGTGGGTGATGAACCAGCAATGATTGTGGCTCGAACACAAGTTCCTATGGTGGTCGGGGCGAAACGCATTGACGCTGCAAAACAGTTACTGAGTGAAACCAATGTAGATGTGATTATTAGTGATGATGGCTTACAGCATTACGCGCTTGCACGTGATATTGAGATCAATATTGTTGATGGTCAGCGCCGTTATGGTAATCAATGTTTAATACCTGCAGGCCCGTTACGTGAAGGTTTATGGCGTTTAAATAGCATTGATTGGGTATTAAATAATGGCGGTGTAGTGCAAGGCAATGAAGTCGCGATGAGTTTAACGCCAGCAGCCCTTAAGCCTGTAAAACCCAATTCAACTCAGCACTGGCAACCACAAGCTGCTATTGCAATGGCAGGTATTGGTAACCCTCAACGTTTTTTTGACAGCTTATCATTGCAAGGGTTTAGCCTTGCTGAGACTAAAGCTTTTGAAGATCATCAAGCATTTGATGAAAATGAACTGAAACAGCTCTCAAAGCAGCATCCATTGATCATGACCGAGAAAGATGCGGTTAAATGTCGCGATTTTGCACAAGATAACTGGTGGTATTTGCCTGTTAATGCGAAGCTTAATACTGAATTTGATACCGCTTTTTTGAATAGACTTAACCAAGTCATAAAAGATAAACAAGGAAACCTCCATGGCGTTCGATAAAAAATTACTTGAGATTGTGGCTTGCCCTGTTTGTAAGGGTAAATTAGAATTCGATAAAGAAGCCGACCAATTGATTTGTAAAGCAGATAAATTAGCTTACCCAATTACTGAAGGTATTCCAGTGTTGCTGGAAAATAGAGCTGAGCCAATCGAGTCGTAATTTGATTGTTATCGAAAAAGCGCCTTAATGGCGCTTTTTTATGGCTGTTTATATCCTAGTTTGCATCACTATATTGCGCTGATAAATACAGTGTTAGCAGCTAATATAGAAATGTTTTACGCTATTTTTTCAGTCCTTGATAAAGAGTATCAATCCATTTTTCTTCGGATATGAAATTCCAGCTCCAATTTTTCCATTTCTTATGCATTCCTTTCGCTTGAATATTGGCTAACGATTGGCCTTCTTGGATATTCTTGTTCATCCAATTAATGGAATGATCCAGCATATGCTTAAATTTCATGAGATCATCTTTATTAGCAAGTGCACCATGACCTGGGATCACTTGGGTGTCATTATCCATTGATGCGAGTAATTTAGCGACATTGTCACGATAGCCAAGTACAGATCCGCCGCCCTTTAAATCAATATATGGAAAACGGTCTTTAAAAAACAAATCCCCCATGTGCACAATGTTGGCATTTTTCCACATCACAACACTATCCCCGTCAGTATGGCCAGGCCCGAGGTGCTTCAACACCAAAGTATCCTTGTTAAAATGAATTGATATATCAGTCGCGTAGGTGACAACAGGTAGCGCAGATTTTGGCGTATCTTTATCGGCGCTGAGCCGAGTTAGTACATTGTCATGGGCAAAAATAATCGCTTGCTCACCAAAGTGGGCATTACCACCAGTATGATCCCCATGATAGTGGGTATTGATGACATACTTGGGGCTGCCGGGCTGGATTTTATTTAATGATTGGCTAATTTTGTTCGCCAGCGGCGCAAATTGATCATCGATTATCAATATGCCATCACTGCCGGCTGACACGCCAATATTACCGCCAGATCCCACAAACATATAAGCAGTGTCACTGAGTTGTGTTGAGCTAATTTGTACATCTTTGAAGCGGTCATCATCAGCCACAGCGCTAGATGTTATTAGTGATAATGCCAGTAAACTTGTTTTAATTTTATGCTTCATTTGTCGTCCTTTAATGTAAAGCGCCTCATTAATCGCTTAATGTTGCGCTTGCTTGCATCCTGATTACACTGTCCAAGGTAGCAGCTTTTTGGCTCGTTTGTCAGCAGAAGCTAATTTTATCGATGACTGATAACGTATGCGATAAAGCGCCTGATAACAAAGCGGCACCAAGTACAAACTGGTAACAGTTGAGAACGACAGTCCGCCAATAATGGCGATTGCCATTGGCGAATAAGGTGGTCCTCCGCCGCCAATTTGAGTGTCGCCCATTGCTAAAGGCACTAAGCCTAACACTGTGGTAGCAACCGTCATCAATACAGGGCGTAAACGGGTAATACAGATGGCTAAGATAGATTCAGATAAATCGGTTAATTTAGGCGTTTTTTGATTTATTTGGTCAACCAAAACAATGCCATTGTTTACTACGATACCCATTAAGATAAGGATCCCTATCATTGCCATTACCGACATAGGTGTTGCTGAAATCCACAGTGCCCAAAATACCCCAGTGATAGAGAACAAGATTGAACTGATAATGGCGGTTGGTAATAACAGTGATTCAAATAAGGCAGCCATCACAATATAAATCATGATTAATGCCAAAATCATATTTACTGCCATGACGGATTGCTCTTCATCTTGACGCTCAAACCCGCCACGTAGCGAGTAGTCATATCCATAAGGGAAGTTGACATTGGCCATTACCTTTTCAATCTGCTCTTGGGCTTCTTCAGTGGTAATGTCATTCACGTTTGCGCCAATCGACAGCGCAGTTTGGCGATTAAAGTGGCGTATGGTATCAAAGCGGGGCTGTATCTTAATATTGGCGAGATTATCTAAGCTATATAGGCGCTCACCTTTACGAATGATCGGTAATTGTTTTAGCTGCTCTAATGATCGCTGCCAGCTTTTATCATAGGCGAGCTCAATGCGTAATTCGCCATTAGGATCATGCCTATAAGAACGAAGCGGTGCACCGCGTAGCGCCATGGAAATGTGAGAGGCGATTTCGTTAAGTTTTAAATCTAATCTTGCCGCCATTTCACGATCGATTGTAATCACCACTTCTTGCTGAGCAGAACTGACTTCAGAGCGCACATCTTCAAGCCCTTCAATGGCGCTAAGCAGAGGTACGACTTGTTCACTTAAGCGAATTAACTCTGAGGTCGAGCGACCGGTTAAGGTGACTCTTAAGCCTGAGTTTTCATTGCCCCAACCAAATTGTGGCTTGGCTGCGGCATATTTAGGGAAACCTTCACGTATGGTTTCTTTCAATTCAGACATTGGCGTTTCAATATCTTTTTGCAGTAGTAGCGTGGTTTGAATATTGTCTGCTGAGTAATAACTGTAAACAGAATCAATCATAAAGGCCTCTTTATTGGCATAAAGATAATCTTCCATTTGATTGATCATCGCTTCAGTGACTTTTAAATTGTGGCGACCTTCTAATTGATAATTAATGTAGAGGCGATCTTTGCCTTCGCCTTCTGATTGATCTTGTTTTACTAAACTTAAGGGTAATGCGGTAGAGACTAAAATGACCACTGCAATAACCCCTGATAGCTTTGAGTTAGCCAGTACCCAGGTTAGGCTGCGTTGATAAAGCTGCTGTAACTTAGAGACTTTAGCTTCGGTCTCAATATGAAAATCAAACTTAGTAAGCATTAATGGGATTAAGGTTTTAGCAACCAGTAATGATGCCGCTAACGAAATGCAAATCGCAATGGCCACATGCTCAAGGAAAATCGTTAGCTCGACCTTAACCCCGACAATGTTAGGTAAAAACACGATAGCTGTGGTTAATGTGCCCGCCAAGACGGCTAGGGCGACTTTCTCTACCCCAGTAAGTACCGCTTTTTCATTGGCCGCTGTTGTTATTTCAGTTGCAGCGCCATCATCTGATAACGCAATTTTTTGCTTTTGTTGTAACACGCTTTCGGTCACCACCACGGCGTTATCAATTAACATGCCTACAGCCAGTAATAATCCCATCATCGACAGAATATTTAAGCTGTAACCAAGAAAATACATCCCAGCTAATGTCATACAAAGGGAAATTGGCACCGATGACACGACCACTAACGTCATCTTTAAATTACGTAAAAATAAATACAATACCCCAAAAGAAAGCAGCGCACCCAGTAAGCCAGATAACAATAAATCCTGCAGTGATGACTTAACTCCATAAGCTTGATCTTCCATGACGAATAACTTGATGCCTTGAAATTGCTGATCTTGTTTCGTTTTTTCAATAACGGCTAACACTCGTTCAGATACATCGACTAAATTTGAGCCCGATTCTTTAAACACATCTAAACCAACAGCGTATTTTTGGTCTAAATGACGCCCTTCAAAGGCTTCAGGGAGGGTAAATTTGACTGAGGCAATATCACCAACAGAAGTGGTGCTATTAAGCTTTACTGCCTTGATATCTTCAAGTGATAAAAACTCTCCCTTGGGCGATACCTGAAACACCTGATTATTATTTCTAAGTGTGCCAGCACTAATGACAAAGTTTTCTTGTTGTAAACGTTGCTGCAACTGAGCTGGATTAATGCCAGATGCAGCAAGTTTGTCGGCATCTAGTCTTATTTCAATTTGCTTTTGATCAACCCCATACAAGGTGACTTTTGAGACCCCTTCAATACGCTCAAGCGGCTTGCGAAGTTGTTTGTCTAACAGATCAAAAGCATTTGATAACTCACGTTCACTGGAGATTCGAATCGTTAACACGGGCATATCAGCGGTAGAAAATTGCTGAATGAAAACCCGTTCCACATCTTTAGGCAGCAGGTGTCTTACCGAATCAATTTTTTCCCGTGCTTCTAAGCTTTTTGTGGCGACATCTTCGCCCCATTTCATATTTAGCTGAATGTTAGCACCATCTTGAGAAGAGTTTGAGCGGACCTCTTCAATACCACTCATGGTGGCTAGCGACTCTTCTAATACGCGGGTTATCTCTCGTTCCACTTCTGCAGGGGTAGAGCCTTTATAGGGCACGTTAACCTGAATTTGCGGAATATCAATGCCGGGAAACATTTCTAATGGCAATAATCGACTAGAGGCTAAACCAAATAGTAAGATGGCCAAAAAGAACATACTGGTGGTGACAGGCCTTTTAATGGCTAGTTTTGTTAGGTTCATGATTGAGTCTCCAAATCTAAAGACTCAGTGCTTTTGGTTTGATTAATTGCGGTTTGTTGATAGTTTTTTTTATCAAATAAACCGTATAGGGCAGGAATAACCAATAAGGTCAGCATGGTAGATAAGCCAAGACCAAAGATCACCGTTATTGCCATCGGCGCACGGATTTCACTACCATCACCGACACCTATTGCCATTGGCAACAAGCCTAAGGTGGTGGTCATGGTGGTCATCATTATTGGGCGTAATCGAGATTTAGCTGCAGTGCTTATAGCGACTTCTTTATCATGACCTTCTTTACGCAGTTGGTTAATTCTATCAACCAATACAATGGCATTATTGACCACAATACCTGCCAGCATAATTAAGCCGATAAACACGACTACGCTGATATGGGTACCAGTAATAAACAAGCCAATAATACTGCCGCCAACGGCCATAGGCACAGCAAACAGAATAAGTAATGGATGTAATAAGGATTCAAACTGACTCGCCATCACCAAGTAGACTAAAAATACCGCTAATACCAAGGCGATTTTTAAAGACTTAAATGAATGTTCCATTTCTTCATTTTGGCCGCCAAAGCGCGCTTGGATAGAAGAGGGGAGCTGTTGCTGATTTAAAATTTGCTGCGCTTCTTTTACAGCTTCACTTAAATCACCATAACTTAAGTTAGCTGACACTATCGCAACCCGTTGTTGGCTGACACGATTAATGGCAGAGGGGCCCACTTGCAGAGACACATCAGCAACTGCGCTTAATGGGATTGGGTGCTTACTGTTTGGATTAATAATTAATGAGTTAATATCTGAGATATTATTTCGCTCGTCCAATTCACTGCGCACCAAAATATCTACTTTACGATCACGAACCGTATATTGGCTGGCAATGGTACCGCCAACACGTTGAGCAATACGATTAGCAACGGTGGGCGCTTCTAAATTTAATGACGCAAGCCGGGCATGATCAAATCTAATACTGATCTCAGGTTGACCATCACGAAGTGAGGTATTGATATCACTAAAGCGGGCTGACTCTGATAAAGCAGATACCAACTGTTCGCCACTGTGCTTTAGTTGCTGTAAGTCATAACCTGATAACTCGATCTCTAATGGGGTTTTAAAACTAAATAGCTCAGGGTGATCAATAGTGGCATCAAGGGCTGGAATACGCCTTGCTGTGGCCCTTAAGTCATTGGCTACAGCATTAAACTCTTGAGGATCTGCCAGTACTACCTGTAACCGCCCCCAGTTTTCGCCGCCTCGGGCGGTATCAGATGTCATTAAGCCGCCACTGCCTGCTTGGCTAAAGGTGTGTTTTACTTCTTCTCGACCACTAATGGAGTAAGCTAGTTGCTCTAATACAGCATCAGTTTTTTGTACCGCGGTGCCAGGTGGCAGTAAGATCTCAACATAGAATTCACCTTGATTCATTGGTGGAATTAGCTCTACACCCAGTCTTGGGAATAAGCTGCCAGCACCAACAGTTAGCATGATTGCGATAATGACAGTCAAAGCTTTATGCGTCATCGCATGAGCTAATACCCGGTGATAAATGCTTTCAACAAAACGGTAGCCAAAGTTAAATGCAGCACTTAATGGACGCATCACTAATGACAATGCCCAAGAAATGAATCGAGCTGAAATGATAATGAGGTTTAATAGTGCATTAGGTAGATAGCTGAGTAATAGCTTAAATGGGAAACCAAACACGAATTTAAGATAATGCACAGCTTTAGCTTTTTTAGTGGTTGGCAGGGCTTTTACTTCCGGCTCATTTTCGATGGGTAATTGTTTAAAACCCTGTCTTGATGCCAGCATTGGTATTGCCGTTAGTGCAACAAATAAAGACGCTAATAAAGCAAAAGTTACCGTTAATGCTTGATCTGAAAATAATGCCCCTGCGATACCATCAACAAAAACTAAGGGGACAAATACCGCTAAGGTGGTTAAGGTTGAGGCAAAGATTGCCCCTGCCACTTCTTTACTGCCTTTAAGCGCTGCAGCAACTTTTTTAAGCCCTTGCGCTTTATAGCGGTCAATATTTTCCAGCACCACAATGGCATTATCAACCAATAAGCCTATGGCCAGTGCAATACCGCCTAAAGACATAATATTGAGACTGATATCGGCAAAGTACATCATGTTAAAAGTAGCAATAACTGAAAATGGAATGGAAATAGAAATAATTAAGGTAGCAATAATGTCACGTAAAAATAAGTAGATAACTAACATAGCAAGCAAGCTGCCAAACAGCGCGGCGGCGGTTACTTCACTGACTGCACTTTGGATAAACTCAGATTGGTCATAAATAACCTTTAACTGATTATCTGCAGCTTCACTGTTAATCTCATCAAGCTCAGCACTGAGCCTTTTGGCGACCGATACGGTATTGGCATCACCTTCTTTATATATTGCCAGTTCAATAGACTCTACCTGTCCAATACGAGTGATATCACTGCGCTCTTTATAACCGTCAACAATATCGGCAACTTCAGCAAGTCGAATTAAGGTTTGACTATCACGATAGACAATGACATTTCTTAACTCATCTAGGTTATTAAATTGGTTTAGGGTGCGAACTAAATACTCTTTGTCACCTTGGATCACTTTACCCGCAGATAAATTGATGTTTTCTTCATTAATACGGCGCTTAATATCGTCTGCATTAAGGTTTAGTTGCTGCAGCTTTTGTTGATTTAGCAGGATATGAACTTCTTGCTCTAAGCCGCCAGATAATCTCACTGCGGCGACACCAGATAGTGCTTCTAGGCGTCTTTTTAGTTCTTCTTCTGCAAAAGTACGCATACTTTTGAGCTGTGTTTCACTGGCATCAGGTACTGACAGCGCCACACGCATAATTGGATCTAAGTTTGGATTAAAACGCAGCAATAATGGTTTATTGATATCCAGTGGCAGTTCGATGGTATCAATTTTTTCACGCACTTCTAAACTGGCCATATCCATGTTGGTGCCCCATTCAAACTCAAGCACCACATCTGATAAACCTGAGCGTGAAATAGAGCTAATTTTACGCAGCCCTTTAACCACACCGACGGCTTCTTCAATGGGCTTTGAGATTAACTGTTCAACTTCAACAGGTGCAGCGCCATCATAGGCGGTTCTTACTGTGACGCTTGGGTAACTAAGATCGGGTAACAGTTTTACCGCAAGGCGGGTAAATCCGACCATACCAAATAGCATGATTGCCAGCATAAACATCCACACTGACACAGGACGTTTTACCGAAGTATTAATTATCGACATAGTAGGCGCATCCTTGTCTATTTGCTGGCTAGGCTGTTTTTGGCGTAAGAAAGCGGACTGATGATTTCAACTAACGACAGGTCTTTAAGGTTTTGCTGACCACGAATGACGATTTGTTCACCAGATTGCACACCAGATAGAATTTCAACTTTATCATTTTCGCGATAACCGAGAATCACTTCACGACGGTTAGCGGTGTTATCTTTAATGACATACAGTGCTTGGGTGTCATCTTGGTTAATAATGGCGTTAAAAGGCACAGTAACAACATCATTGTGGGTATCATATTTAAGCTCAACACGCGTGAACATGCCGGCTTTTAATGTTGCGTCTTTATTGTTGATGGCGATAGTTACTTTGAATGTACCGCTTTGGGCATCAACAATTGGGCTAATTCGTAATACATTAGCGATAATATCTTGTTCTGTTGAGCCCTTGTTATTAGCGTATTGATTACTAATGCGCGCTTCTTGTCCTAAACGTAAGCTATTAAGTTGTTGCTCTGGTAAATGTACAATTCCGTGTAGTTCATCTTGATTGACAATATAAAACAACTCTTCAAACTCTTTGGCCATATTGCCTTTTTTCACATGCCTGGTGGCGACAATGCCATCGATAGGTGAAACAATGCGGCTTTCAATCACGTATAGTTCTGCGAGATCTCGCTGAGCCATTGCGGCTTGTAAGTTAAACTCCAGCTTTGCCATCACATCTTGACTTACAAATTCTTTGTTTTTCATCTGTTTTAAGCGGTTTAATTCTTGCTCAATAATCTGAACTTCAGCAAGCGCACGCTGATAATCAAATTGTTGGCGTTTGGCATCAATGGTCGCCAGTGCTTGGCCCTTTGTAACTCTATCGCCTTCTTCAACGTTTATTGAAGTAATTAAGCCTGCAATTCGGGTGACAACATGGGCTTCCTCGGGCGCTTCTAGCGTCGCGGTGGTGCTATAAAATGAAGACACATTTCCTTGAGTCACTTGTGATACCTCTACAGGTACCGCGTATTTTTCTTCTTCTGCAGCTGTTTCTTGTTCACCATTACAGCCACTAAGCATGATTGAAAATGCCGTAATACAAAAAACGGATGAGGTGAATTTTTTAATGTTGTTGAACCTTTCCATGGGATACCTGCCAATTAACTAAGTGTTATAAGTGACGTGACATGCCACAGAGTCTGAAACCAAAGCATGCAAACGTCACGTTATAACATGTAATAAATGTTGAATTTATGTTTACAAAGCACGTAATGTGCCAAAATAAATTATTGTTATTTTTCAGTGCTTTAATTGGGCGGCGGTATTTTAGGAACTTAAATGTTAACAAGGGGTAGTGGGAATGCTCAACAAATGGTGAAATTGCTTACTTAGATTTGAGTTAAGGGTTCTGATTTTTGTTGATTAGGATTGTGGGTAAATGGCCATTGAATTAATTTGGCTTTAACAAGAAAATTATTAATAATACAAATAAAAT
>NZ_MCTY01000223.1:0-17319 GCF_002873635.1 Shewanella sp. 10N.286.52.B9 | reverse complement strand
CAAAATTAGTTACAGTCTCCCTTCAAGTGATAGCTGCACTTGCAATTACAATAACCTATTTTTTGTCAGTATTTGATGGTACTGCATCCCTATTAAGTACTATGGTTACGGTAGTCTTAGTCGTTCTAAATATTGTGGCTGGTATAACTGCAATCAGAGAAAAGTATAAGTACTATTGGCTTTCAATTCTCAATCAAGCTCTACAAATTCCCAATATTGCAATTGGAACCATTTCTGCTAAATACTCAGGCCTTGGCGGAGCATATGTTTCAATCCATTTAGCACCTCAGGTTTCCCTTGGTGTTGATGCATCATTCAGTCCAGGCTTCGCTCTTTATCAATATACAGCCTCAATGCAATCACAATTCATATCTATAGATATACTGGCAATTATCTTTCTAGGTGCATTGATAACCGTCAGTGAAGGCAAAAGTACTGCTGACACACATGAGCCTCCTGCCGCACAGTAGCCGAGGCTAACTGATTTGACCGCTGCAGCATTCAAATTCAAATCAAGTAAGATTTGTCCCTACAAATAAGTAGGGGCAGAAAAACTAAGCAAATGCCATTAACCCATCACTTATCTAATCCTGTTGCAGTCCCTCTGATACATGTAACGTCTGTTGATTATCAATAATAATCGCTTCATATTCTGGTAGTTGGTTAATTAGCGCCATGCCTTCTTGTAAGCCTTTTACAAATACGGCTGTTGATAGGGCATCAACGTAAGTTGAGTTTTTACCAATGATGGATACGCTGACCACTTTTCTGGCCGAGTCGCCGGTTTTAGGATTAATGATGTGGTGGTAGCGCACGCCATCTTCGATGAAGTAACGCTCGTAATCACCTGATGTTGAAATTGACTCGTTAGCCAGTGGTAATTGCACCGCTGTTTTTTCAGCGGCTCTAGGGTGCTTAATACCGACAAACCATGGGCGGCCGCGTCTGTCACCGAGCAGTCCTGTATCACCACCTGCGCTGACTAAGGCGTGCTTAATACCTGCAGCTTGTAAAATGGCTAAGCATTGCTTAACGGCATGTCCTTTAGCTATTCCGCCTAAATCAATCCGTACATCTTGGTTTTTAAAACGAACACTAGATTGTGATTTGTCTAAGGTTACTGCGCGGTAATCTATAGCTTCGAGGGCTTGGTTTATCTCGGGTTTCGCTGGCTTTTGTCCTTGGCGGTAATCGTATTGATAACCAATTGAGGCGTAAGTGATATCAAATGTACCGTTTGTCAGCTCAGCAATCTTGTATGAATCAAGCAGCAAATCAAACAGTTCTTGATTAATGACAACTGCCTCTTTCCCTGCCAGTTGGTTGATTTTGCTTAATTCGCTGTCTGCTTTATAAGGACTCATTAATCGGTCGATGCGATGCATTTCTTGTTCGACAGCGATGATGAGGTTATCTGCAGTTTGTTTTTCATTTGACTCTGTATTCTTCTCTGCTTCTGAAAGCCAAAATTCAACATGAGCTTGGGTCCCCATGACTTCAAAGCTCTTTTGATGCCACTGCGCAGTGACTTGAGTGGATAAGATTAGGCCAACAAAACACAGTGAGATTAATGAGAAAGGCTTAAACATGGGTAATGACTTATTGTTGAATTATTTTTATAGCCAATAGGGTACTGAGTTATGGGTTATTAATCTAGATTGATTTATGCCAAATAACAGCCAATAAAAAACGCACTCGATTGAGTGCGCTTTTTCGATGTCGGTGCTAAGTCGAAGACCTAACTCAAAGACCTAAGCCAGATACCTTAAGTCAGCGACTAATTCAAATAATTGATTAGTGACGGAACATCGCAGAAATAGACTCTTCATTGCTAACACGACGGATCGCTTCAGCAAGTACTGCTGACATTGTTAGCTGAGTTACCTTTTCAAGTTTAGCGATCTCAGGGCTTAATGGCACAGTATCGGTAACGATAACTTCATCGATAACTGATTCAGCGATATTTTTCGCAGCATTGCCAGAAAATACCGGGTGAGTTGCATAAGCGAATACACGGTTAGCACCATGTTCTTTTAACGCTTCTGCCGCTTTACATAAAGTACCACCAGTATCGATCATGTCATCAACAATAATACAGTCACGGCCTTGAACATCACCAATGATATGCATTACTTGAGCTACGTTCGCTTGTGGGCGACGCTTATCGATAATTGCTAAGTCAGAATCATCAAGTAGTTTAGCTACAGCGCGAGCACGTACTACACCACCAATGTCTGGAGAAACAACAACTGGGTTATCAAGTTGCTTGCCTAACATATCTTCTAGCAGTACTGGGCTACCGAAAACGTTATCAACAGGCACATCAAAGAAACCTTGAATTTGCTCAGCGTGAAGATCGCAAGTTAATACGCGGTCAACCCCAACACTTGATAAGAAGTCTGCAACAACTTTAGCAGTAATAGGTACACGAGCACTACGAACACGACGATCTTGACGAGCGTAACCGAAGTATGGAATTACTGCGGTAATACGACCAGCAGATGCACGGCGAAGCGCATCAACCATAACGATAAGTTCCATTAGGTTGTCGTTGGTCGGTGCACAAGTCGATTGGATGATGAATACATCAGCACCACGTACGTTCTCATTGATTTGAACACTGATTTCACCGTCGCTGAAACGGCCTACTACTGCATCGCCAAGTTTGCAAAATAAACGGTCGGCTATTTTTTTGGCTAGTTTAGGGGTAGCGTTACCAGCAAAGAGCTTGATATCGGGCACTTTATGAACCTCAGGTGTTGGCTTTAAGTTAGTGGCTAAAAATGTGACTTAAGGATGTTGTCATCAATAAGCAAAAAACATTTCTAGAAGGTATTTGTTAATCTTGGTTTAAACGTGTCATCAAAGGTGACAGGTTTAAGCCTTTAGCAACAAAGCCGCTCATGGTCGTTGGCAGGTGTGCCAACGCGTCTAGCGCCGATTGTTGCTGTTCGAATTCACCGAAGACGCATGCGCCAGTTCCGGTCATTCTTGACGGCGCATATTCTACCAGCCAGCTTAAGGCATTGGCAACTTGGGGGTGCTTTTCTGTGACAAGTTTTTGGCAATCATTTGACCAATTTTGCTGCATTAAAGTATCGATTGCTAATTTAGGTGTATCGCGAGTTAAGTCTGGCGCTTGGAAAATTGCTTGGGTTGACACATGGACTTCAGGCACTATGACTAGGTAGTACAACTCTGCTGGTTGCACTGCAATAAGCTGTTCACCAATACCTTCAGCGAAAGCAGCAAAACCATTAATAAAAACAGGGACATCCGCGCCAAGTTCTAGGCCGATTTTTGCTAGGGTTGCATGGGGTAAATCAAGCCCCCACAACTTATTTAATGCCACTAATGTGGTGGCCGCATCAGATGAACCACCACCTAAACCGCCACCCATAGGCAAGTTTTTACGTAACCAAATTTGTGCGCCGCCCTGATAATTGCAATATTCTTGTAAAGATTTTGCGGCCTTTAGAATTAAGTTATCTTTTTCTGCGACAACTTTTGATAATTCTGAATGCAAGCTTATTTGTTTCGACTCAGTCGTCTGAAAATCTAAATAGTCACATTGGTCAATAAACTGAAACAGGGTTTGAAGCTCGTGGTAACCATCGGCTCGTTGGCCGGTAATATGCAAAAATAAATTGAGCTTTGCAGGAGCTGGCCATTCAGTGGAGATTGCCAAATTGTCTTTATTTGTTGTCATGTAAAAGCCATTCAAGTGGTTTTGTCATTTTGAGTCGAAGTGCCTATATAAGTACTTATATAACAGCGCATCATCAATAGCCGATAAACCAATATCGATTAGTTATTGGTTTGTGCTAGATTGGTTGTTAGCGCTTGCCATTGATTTATCTGTATTTTTATTTGTACATCAGCGCGATTGATTTGCAGTAATCTGGGCAGCTTAGCACCGCTTTGTTGCTGATAACTCATAAAGCTTACCAGCCAATCCCCGCCATTATCAGCACTGCTAAAACGTTTGATGCTGCCATCTGGATTATATTCTAGCACTTCATCATCAGGGGCGACTTGACCTGTGATCCAAAGCGGTAATTTATTAATGGGAATGGTCATGCCGCTGACGCGGTAGATTAGCCGCTCAGGGTTGTTGTCTGTGTAAGTTTTATCTTGAATGTCTAAACTGGCTAGGCCATTTTCAGACTTAAGTGACAATACAGTTGTGCCAATCATGGTGGTAAGGGTCAATTCATCGCGATCATATTGGCTGCTTTGATCGTGCAACCAAAATAAGTTGGTGCTAAATTTATCGCTGCTAGAACGAAAAGCCAGTTTACCTTGTAATTCCCATGCTTGGGCGTCACTGGGGTGCTTTACCTGTGTTTCTGCAAGCGTGTGCGGCGGACGAATAGAACAAGCCGTTAACAATAAACAGCTCATTAACAGTAAGTGTTTTAGGTAAGTTGTTAAAATTCGCAAAGGGACTCACTGGGATAAAAAAGCGATAAGGCATGATACTGGGCAATAAGCTGATTGTAAAAATGCTTTTATAAATAAAACTGATTTGATTAATTATTACTCCTATACTAGACAATATTAGCTAATGTAGATATACATAGCCCTGTTTTTCTTGGTGTATTTTGTCAAATGATGGATGATTTTGTTAACAAGATAGAATTATTAGAAAAAAAATAGATAATTATTCCGTTTTGTTAAGCCAATTGTGTTTTTAGTTTTACCAATTAAGTAGAATGACCTAATTAATGATCCTGCGAAGAACTTAAAACGAGTCACATGAGCCTAGTAGCAATCGGAATAAATCATAAAACCGCCACGGTCGATCTTCGAGAGAAAGTCGCCTTTTCACCGGATAAGATTCACGATGCGATGAAGAGTCTAGCTAGTCGAACTAGCTCGGGTGAATCCGTGATCGTGTCAACCTGTAACCGTACAGAACTTTATTGCAACAACGGCACTAAAGAAGACATAATCGAATGGCTAGAGGATTATCACAATCTTAGTCATGATGATCTCATGCCTTGTATTTATAGCTATGAGGATCAGGAATGCGTTAAACACTTAATGCGCGTGTCTTCAGGTCTAGATTCTCTAGTATTAGGTGAGCCACAAATTCTTGGGCAAGTTAAACAAGCCTTTGCGAAAGCTAAAGAGGCAGGCACAACGGCAGTTACTATTGACCGTTTGTTTCAAAACACCTTTTCAGTGGCTAAAAAAGTGCGTACTGAAACCGAAATTGGCGCCGCCGCGGTGTCAGTGGCGTTTGCCGCTGTCAGCATGGCCAAACATATTTTCTCATCACTAAGTACCACCAATGTATTATTGATTGGCGCTGGAGAAACCATTGAATTAGTTGCCAAGCATTTAAAAGACAATGAGGTTGCCGGTATTGTGGTGGCTAACCGAACGGTTGAGCGTGCACAGGCGATGTGTGAAGAGTTTGATGCAACGGCAATTACGCTGCAACAAATACCAGACTATCTACCTAAAGCCGATATCGTGATATCCTCTACCGCCAGTCCATTGCCTATATTAGGTAAGGGCATGGTCGAAAAGGCACTGAAACAACGTCGTCATCAACCCATGCTATTGGTTGATATTGCAGTTCCTCGTGATATAGAAGCAGAAGTTGGCGAATTAGACGATGCTTTCCTTTATACTGTGGACGATTTACACAGCATCATTGAACAGAACATGGCTTCACGTAAAGAAGCCGCCGAGCAGGCAGAAGTAATTGCCGATGAACAATCTCATATCTTTATGGAATGGGTGCGTTCGTTAGAGTCTGTAGACAGTATTCGAGAATACCGAAGCCAAAGTTTGGCAATTAAAGATGAATTAGTAGAGCGCGCCTTGAACAAATTAACTCAAGGTGGTGACAATGAACAAGTGATTTTAGAGCTAGCCAATAGGCTAACCAATCGCTTAATCCATGCACCGACACAAGCGTTAACTTCTGCTAGTCGTCAAGGGGACTTGAATACCTTAGGCCAATTACGTGTCACGCTTGGTTTGGATAAAAATTAAGGTAATAAAGCTAAATGAAAGAGTCGGTTATTCGCAAGCTGGAAGGCTTGCTTGAACGTAATGAAGAAGTATTGGCATTACTGAGTGATGCACAAGTTATTGCGGATCAAGACCGCTTTCGCGGCTTATCAAAAGAATATTCTCAGTTAGAAGATATTGTAAAAAGCTTTAAAGCGTTTCAAGAGGCTCAAGCCGATCTTGAGTCAGCGCAAGAAATGCTTACTGAAGATGACGCAGAAATGCGTGAAATGGCTCAAGAAGAAATTAAAGCAGCCAAAAAAGCCATTGCAGAACTTGAAGATGAATTACAAATCTTATTGCTTCCAAAAGATCCAAATGACGACCGTAATGCCTTCGTAGAAATCCGTGCCGGCGCCGGTGGTGATGAAGCCGCTATATTCGCGGGTGACTTATTCCGCATGTATTCACGTTTTTGTGAGTCGAATAAGTGGCAAATGGAAATCATGAACGCCAACGAAGGTGAGCATGGTGGCTTTAAAGAATTAATCGTTCACGTAACTGGTGAAGGCGTTTACGGTAAATTGAAATTTGAATCTGGCGGACACCGTGTTCAACGTGTACCAGAAACTGAATCCCAAGGTCGTGTACATACCTCAGCCGTTACCGTGGTTGTATTACCAGAAGTGCCAGAAGCAGAGCAGATTTCAATTAATCCAGCAGATTTAAAAGTCGATACCTTCCGCGCATCTGGCGCAGGTGGTCAGCACGTCAACAAAACCGATTCAGCCATTCGTATTACTCACGTACCGTCAGGTATTGTGGTGGAATGTCAGGATCAACGCTCGCAACATAAAAACCGTGCCCAAGCCATGAGTGTGCTTTCAGCGCGCTTACAAGCGGTTGAAGATGAAAAGCGTCGTAGCGAAGAAGAATCAACCCGCCGTAATCTAGTGGCAAGTGGTGACCGTTCTGAACGTATTCGAACTTACAACTTCCCACAAGGTCGTATGAGTGAGCACCGCATTAATTTAACGCTATACCGCTTAAATGAAATCATGGAAGGCGACTTAAACGCTATTATTGAGCCATTAATGCAAGAGGAACAAGCGGACTTGCTTGCTGCATTAGCTGACGACTAAGGAGTAACCTTGTCACAGTCTTCTTTCTCTACCATTGCGGAGTCTTTGCAATGGGCTTACAGTTTATTGGTCGATTCATCTGAATCGGCCAATATCGATGCAGAAGCCTTGCTTCTGCATTGCATCAATAAGCAGCGTAGCTTCATTTATACTTGGCCTGAAAAAGTCCTCACCACAGATCAATTCAAAGCTTATAAAGCCATGGTCGAAAAGCGCCAGCAAGGTGTGCCTGTGGCACATATTATTGGTGAACGTGAATTTTGGTCATTGCCATTTATTGTTAACGCCACCACCTTGATCCCGCGTCCTGATACTGAAATTTTAGTAGAAACAGCGTTAAATTTGCCTGTAGCGGAAACGGCTAAGGTACTGGATTTAGGTACGGGAACAGGCGCGATAGCATTGTCATTGGCATCTGAGCGACCACAATGGCAAGTCACAGCCGTTGATAAAGTCACTGATGCGGTAGAACTTGCTAAAGCCAACCGGCAAAACTTAAATCTCACTCAAGTTGAAATTTTACAATCAGATTGGTTTAGTGCAATTGAAGGCCGGCAATTTCAATTAATTGTCTCAAACCCTCCTTATATTGACGAAGCCGATGAGCATTTAGCCATGGGTGATGTGCGCTTTGAACCATCAAGTGCATTGACCGCAGGTGACGCAGGTTTTGCTGATTTATTTCATATCGCAACCTATGCGCGGGCTTACTTATCTGAAGGTGGCTATTTACTGCTGGAGCACGGCTTTGAACAGGCGCTGGTCGTAAGACAAAAGCTCATTGAACTTGGTTATGACAATGTCGCAACCGTGCGAGACTTTGGCAGTAATGACCGTTGCACCTTAGGTCAATGGAACAAGGTTTAAGCCACTTGCAACCGCCATTTTTTCGTTCGCTAATCATTGGCAGTGATCCATCGCGTTAATTGCCCAGTTAATACTGAGTTAGTTGCTGATTTACTCATGTAGTGACTGGCCTAATGGGGCGATTTTCACAACATTGCTAATAAGCCGCCAGATCGAGTAAACTAGCGGCCATTTTATCGGTAGCTCAAAGAGAAAAACAATAATGGAAACCTTTTACAGTTTATATCCAGCTGTTAAACACACGCACTTAACCTTCATCTTTTTAAGTGTGGTCTTTTTTGTCACTCGCTTTGTACTACACATGCGCAAGTCGCCAATCATGGATAAAAAGTTTGTTAAAGTTGCCCCTCATGTCATTGATACCTTCTTATTGTTATCAGGGCTAATCTTGTGCTTCATGATCAAACAATATCCATTTGTCGATGAGTGGATGACTGAAAAATTAATTGCAGTTTTAGCCTACATTGGATTGGGCGTTATGGCACTTAAAGGTAACCGTAACAATTTATTCAAAATCTTCGCCTTTTTAGGTGCTATCGGATGGCTCGTATTAGCTGCCAGGCTGGCTCATTTTAAACAAGTTGTATTAATGGGTTAATAGAGTTTAATGGCAAAACATCAAATGAAAGATGCAGTTAAGATCCCTGAAACTGCATTTGAAATAACACAACATCTTGGCTTTTCTCAAGAGAAGAAAGCGCTTTGGGCTTGGTATGAAATTGCCGGCTCAGTGATGAGCTTATATGTCGAAGATCAGCAACAGCGCTTTGAAGGTTTATTGCACTGGTTTTATGATGATTTAGGCTTTTGTGTGCGTGATGATTACTTTAGTGTTGATGCTGCCGATCTTGGTCGCTGCATTATGACCCGTCAAGGTAACAGCACCACCTTAGCCACGGTATTAATTTTACTGGCTAAGCAGCTTGATATTAGCTTAGAAGCGGTATTATTACCGGGGCACACCGTAGTGAGAAGCCATATAAATGATAATGTCATTTATATCGATCCGCTAACGGGGCAGCAATTAAGCCGCCACCAATTGCATATACTGGTGCGTGGTGAGTTAGGTAATTCGGCCATGCTTAAGCCTAAGTACTTAAAAACAGCCAGCCTAAAACGCTTAATAACTCGTATGTTACATGAGCTAAAAGCGGGTTGCATCGTAACCCAGAAATTTGAACAAGCGATGGAATGCTGCAATTTATTGCTGCAGTGGCATCCTGATGATGTGAGCTTAAATCGAGAGCGCGCTTTTATTGCCCAGCAACTGGGGTGCATTAAAGTGGCCATTTCAGATTTACAGCACTTTATCGACAGCAGTCCACACGACCCGGTGACGGAAATTGTCAAAATCCAGCTGAAAGAGTTAAGTCAACAACCACAGACTTATCACTAAGCGGTTAATATAATATTCAAATTCAGGCTCATTTATGAGCCTGAATTGTTTATCGCAAAGCAGTTAATCTGTCAGTAACTTCGCCAATTTAAAATAATAAGTACTTTAAAGTACATTCATAACAATAATAAATTCACTATGAAATGCATTTGCAAGGGAGCTTTTTCATGACCACCACACCCATGGTAACCAATGACGCAACAGCACTGGGATTACTTGCCGTCATTCTCGGCTTTGTTTTCTATACCAGTTCGTCAGCACACCCATTTTGGCAAAAATTCTATAAGTTTATCCCAGCCTTATTGCTGTGTTACTTCTTACCATCACTACTGAATACCTTTGGTATCGTCGATGGTGACACCTCAAAATTATATTATGTTGCCTCGCGTTACTTATTACCTGCTTGTTTGGTGTTATTGATTTTAAGTGTCGATTTAAAAGCGATTTTAAGTTTAGGCCCTAAAGCCATTGTGATGTTTTTAACCGGCACCGTGGGCATTGTGATTGGCGGTCCCATTGCGTTATTGGTTATCTCAGCCATTAACCCTGACGTATTAGGCGGCAATGGCCCTGATGCAGTATGGCGCGGAATGACCACTCTTGCGGGCAGTTGGATTGGCGGCGGCGCTAACCAAGCCTCAATGAAAGAAATTTATGAAGTGGGCGGCGATATCTTTTCCGTGATGGTGACTGTAGATGTAATTGTCGCTAACCTGTGGATGGCAGTATTACTGCTGATGGCATCTCGTGCTAAAGAGATTGATGCTAAAACAGGCGCAGACACCACCGCCCTTGAAGCCCTTAAAGCCAAAGTTGAAAAGTACCATGCAGAAAATGCCCGTATACCTTCACTGCGTGACTTAATGCTGATTGTGGCCATAGGTTTTGGTGTTACCGGGTTAGCGCATTTTGCGGCAGACTTTTTAGGACCATTTTTTGAAGTTAATTACCCTTGGACTCAAGACTACAGCTTAACCTCCAAGTTCTTCTGGCTGGTTGTTATCGCCACTACTATTGGTTTAGCTTTATCCTTTAGTCCAGTAAAGCAGATAGAAGCTGCGGGCGCCTCGAAAGTGGCATCGGCATTTTTATATATCCTTGTTGCGACCATTGGTTTGCATATGGATGTATCCAAACTCGCTGATGAGCAAAACCTGTGGTATTTCGCCATTGGTATTATTTGGATGCTGGTACACGCAAGCTTTATGCTTATCGTGGCTAAAATTATTAAAGCGCCGCTGTTTTATATGGCGGTGGGCAGTCAGGCTAACGTTGGCGGCGCAGCGTCAGCCCCTGTGGTTGCAGCAGCGTTTCATCCAGCACTTGCGCCAGTTGGCGTATTGTTGGCGGTATTGGGCTATGCTGTAGGCACATATATGGCTTGGATGTGTGGCCAGTTACTGCAGATACTTGCGGTATAACATTATTTTTTAATGGGGTTAGCAGCGGCTAATCCCATGGTATTGATTAAAGAGAAATGACTATGGATCATAAAATCATTGGTTTAAATGAGCTAGAAATTGCGAATGATAAACCGTTTGTTTTATTTGGTGGCATGAATGTGCTTGAGTCTCGCGATCTAGCAATGAAAATTGCAGAGCATTACGTAGAAGTAACCCAAAAACTGGGTATTCCTTACGTATTTAAAGCGTCATTTGATAAAGCAAATCGCTCATCTGTGAACTCATATCGTGGTCCAGGTATGGAAGAAGGCTTAAAGATTTTCGAAGAGATTAAGTCGACCTTTAATGTACCCATTATCACCGATGTGCATGAAATTCATCAATGCCAGCCAGTGGCTGATGTGGTTGATATTATTCAGTTGCCAGCATTTTTAGCCCGTCAAACGGACCTAGTGGTTGCTATGGCAGCAACGGGTTCAATCATTAACGTGAAAAAGCCGCAATTCTTAGCGCCCCATGAAATGCGTCATATCATTAAGAAGTTTAATGAAGCCGGTAATGACAACATTATTCTGTGTGAACGTGGTTCAAGCTTTGGCTATAACAACCTAGTAGTGGATATGCTGGGTATGGATGAAATGAAGCAGTCTGGTTACCCAGTCATCTTTGATGCAACTCATGCACTGCAGCGCCCAGGTGGTCGTACTGATAGTGCAGGCGGACGCCGCGCTCAAGCAACTGAGCTTGCACGTAGCGGTATGGCATTAGGTTTAGCGGGGTTGTTCATTGAAGCGCATCCAGATCCTGATAATGCTAAGTGCGATGGCCCATGTGCATTGCCGCTTAACCAGCTTGAAAACTACTTAACTCAAATGAAAGCGGTAGATGATTTGGTCAAGTCGTTTGAACCAATTGATACCAGTAAGTAGATAAGAGATTTTTTAAAAGCCCTGAACTTATGATTAAGTTCAGGGCTTTTTTTTGCTTGAACTTAACGTTGTTTGGATAGGTTAAGAAATCGTTTTGATACTCTAGTTGGTAATAAGATCAAGGTCGTGGTGCTTCGCCCACACCAGACCAAAAGGGTATCAACAGCAATACTCTCTTGGAACACCCAGCTGCCCCAACGAAAAATGCTGAAAAGTGTCTGCCATTATTAAAATCATTACCCTCCCCAGCAGCTGCATAAAATGCGGTAGCTGTGACTGGCCCGATACCTGGAATACTTTCTAAACGCCAACAAACTTGACTACTTTTTGCCTCTTGTTGTACCTGCTTATCACAAGATTTAATCTTTTCCTCAATACCAATTTGTGGTTAGCTTTGGTATCGACATTTAAGCGGTTAAAAATGGCTTAATCAAAGACAGTTATTTATGGATTTTTTGTGCCCGCAATTGGGGCAAGGCAATAATGACTCACCAACTGACTTATCAATACTCCTAGTACCGCCCCTGCCAGTAAGTCACCTAAGTAATGGTAGTTTTGCCCTAATTGACCGATAAAAACGCTTACCATGGCTGTTAACCACAACCAGTAAAGCTTTGGGCTGTATTGCCAAAATAAACTGGCGAAGGCAAAGGTAAATAGCGCATGCCCTGAAGGAAACGAATGATAGCTTTGCGACAATGAAAATGGCGCAAATATCTCCACGCCATGCTCAATCCAAGAGGGGTTATTATTAACCCAAGTTTCTGGCCAGGTGCGGCCGCTGATAATTTTAGCCCCAAAACGGACCACTGTGGCGCTAATAGCGACCAAGACAATGGGCTTAACTAAATGACTGAATGCGTTATTACGACCTAATAAGCCAATTAAAACAAGCACGCCTGCCAATACTTCTAAGGCTAATGGAGTATTTGCCAGTAGTTTAAATACTGAGGTTAATCCAAAGTCGCTTTGCTTACTATCATGTAAAAGCTGTGCCAAAGGTCGATCAATGTAGCTTACGCTTACCAGTATGGCGATAACGGCAACAAGGTAGAATAAACCGACTCGAGCACTAAACGGCAGGGCTTGAGGCTGTAATAAGGCTTTGGGGTGCAATAACATAAGTTATGCGGCTTGTTTTTTCATAGCTATGGTTTTCATCTATTGGGTTTATAGCGCACTTTCTAGCGCGGTTATTTCAGTTAGCATGCTTTGATTTATCGCAGCTGTTAAACCGTGATGGGCTGCGCGGGCGACCACGTAACCGTTAATTTGCAGTATCTCGGTTTTGCGATTGTGATGAATATCTTGATGCATAGACGAAAAGTTGTTGGCTGTGAGTTTAATTACCTGATTGATGATGGCAACAGAATCAAGCAGCGAAAGGTTAACCCCATCAGCTTTGGCGACCATGATGCACTCTTGCGTTATCGCCTCGATTTGCTGCTGAAATTGCGGCTGGGCCAATTCACCATTAGCACATTGGGCTAATGCCGTCAGTGGGTTAATGGCGCAATTAACCAGCAGCTTTTGCCACAAACTAGTGACGATATCATCGACTACCGACATATCTTCAACAGCAGCCAGTAATTGGTTTTGTATTGCTAAAGGCATTACTGGGCCAGATAAATGGCCAATAATGCTTTTACCTTTACCCGTATGGCGCACCTGCATCGGCGCCAGTTTTAACGCCGCTTGAGATGTCGTGCCTAAAGATAACCCCAGTTTAAGTTGAGGGTGTTGCTTTAGAAGGGCTAACACCTCTAAATGTGGCCCCATACCATTGTGTAGCAGCAGAGTATGACAACTCTGTGGAATAAGCGCCAATATAGAAGCAATAGCATCAGTCACTTGATAAGCCTTTACGCAGACAATGACTAATTTAATATTGGCTAACGCAGCCTTGTTAAGCTGATTTATGTTCGCTTGGATACAGGGCTGATGCAAACTGTCACCGTTAAGAGTTTCAAGAGTGATTGTAGAGCAATCATCATGGCTTGTAGCGCCTACAGAGCGACTGCGTGTGAGTAGTAATGGCTGCTTGATTGCTGCTAACTGGCAGTACAGCAAGCTGCCAATAGCGCCAGCCCCAATAATCGCAATATCAGTCTGGTACACATGATTATCGTTAACATGATTGTCGTTAACATGGTTGTCGTTAACATCAAAAACTGGCTTTTGGGTAGTGTTAAGGATATTGCGGTCGCTGTTAGTGCGCTGTGGCATGTGGTTTCTCTTGAGTGCTATAGGGCAGATTTGAGCGGTCCCTTTTTGAATAACTTTGCAGCTTGATATTTTCTAAACACAAATAGCAATAAGTAAAATAATACCACCCCAATTAAATCTGCAACTACATCAGCAATAGAGGCGCTACGATAGGGGATCTGCGATTGTATCAGTTCAATTAATACCGCATAGGCAGTCATTATCAGCCCCATCCAGTACCATTTAGGCTTGAAGGCAAAATAAGCTAAAAACGTTAAGCCCAAAAAACTGACGGTATGGCCGACTTTATCCATATTAGAAAACGTCATTGGATAGTTAGGTTTAGAGAAAACTAAGTAACTGATGATGATGACAGCGAAAGCAAAAGCGGCGCTAAAAAACAATTTCATTTTCATGCTGTACATATCTTAGCTGGATGCAATGTCGTTTGAGTAAATCAATAATAAAAAAAGCAGCGTTCAAAGTCATTAAATTCCAACTATTAATTGTTTTCTCTTTAGTCTAGGCTTTGCCTACAGGCTTAGAGTGTTAAAATAACCCTAAATAATTTATTGGAGAATGACTATGCCATCTATGGATGTCGTATCAGAAGTTGACGAAGTTGAATTACGTAATGCCGTTGAAAACTCTCGCCGTGAATTGGCGGGACGATTTGATTTTCGCGGTAAAGATGCTGAAATCGAATACAAAGATCATGTGGTGACTTTAAAAGCCGAAGATGATTTCCAATGTCAGCAGTTGGTGGATATTTTACGCATTCAGCTTAGTAAGCGTAATGTTGACCCATCAGCCATGGATGTGGATGACAAGACGGTACATAGCGGTAAAACCTTCAGTCTAAAAGTGAAGTTTAAAGAAGGCATTGAAACACTTATCGCCAAAAAATTAGTCAAAGCGATTAAAGATAGCAAGCTTAAAGTGCAAGCCGCGATTCAAGGTGACTCGGTTCGAGTGACAGGTAAAAAGCGTGATGATTTACAAGCGGTCATGCGTTTAACTAAAGAAGCTGACTTAGGCCAGCCGTTCCAATTTAATAACTTTAGAGATTAAATTTCTGAAGCGTAAAATGCTGCTGCATTAAGTTGTGCTGCGGATAAGCCTCTTAATATAAAAAAGCCCAATGTAATTGGGCTTTTTTTATGCTGAATATCTTGTGATGAATTAAATAGATTAGTTTTTATCGGCCTCAGCTGACAGTATAGGCTCATCAGTTTGTTGATGTTTAACCGAGCTATAGCGTTGTAATAAACTAATTAAAATCAATACCGGAAAGCCAATTAAACTGGCGGCGATAAAGAAATTTACATAGCCAAAGGCATCAACATAAACCCCAGAAAACCCAGCGATAAACTTAGGGAATAGCAACATGATAGAGGAGAGTAGGGCATATTGAGTTGCGCTGTAACCGCTACTAGTTAGGCTTGATAAGTACGCAATAAATGCCGCAGTAGCAATACCAGCGCTGAAGTTATCCACTGAAATAGCAAAGGTCAAAAATGGCATGTTGTAGCCAATGTAAGCTTGCCAAGCAAATAACAGGTTAGTAATGGCCACTAATAATGCACCTAAGAAAAGGATCTTCATGGTGCCATAACGCACTAATAATACCCCGCCAAATGCTGCGCCAACTAAGGTCATGATTAAACCATAGACTTTACTAACAAAAGCAATTTCCTCTTTACTAAAGCCCATGTCGACATAGAACACATTGGCCATAATTCCCATAACAATGTCTGAGATGCGGTAGCAAGATATAAGTAATAAAATCAGTATCGCGGTTTTACCATATCGCTTAAAAAAGTCGATAAAGGGCAATACGCTGGCGCTATACAACCAAGCCAATGGCGCTGCAAGTTTAGGCGGATACTTTTGTGCAAAGCGTTGTTTAAGTTGTAACTCTTGTTCATCAGCGCTTTTGGTGTCAACTTCAGGCTCTTTACTGCAAAGAGTGGTAATAATACCCACTGACATTAATAACGCCATCACAAAGTAAGCGGTTTGCCATGATTCAAGATTGTAGCCATCATTGCCAGGGTCAACCCAAGCGGCAATGGTTAACGCCCCTGCTGTGGCGACAATCATTGCGCCGCGATAACCTACTTGATATGCCGCAGCTAAGGCTGCTTGCATTTTTTCTGGAGCAGATTCAATACGAAATGCATCAATGACAATGTCTTGGGTGGCTGAGGCTAAGGCGAGTAAGAAAGCGCAAATGGCAAGCCGCTCTAAATCCACTAAGGGATCGCTAAATGACATGCCGGCAATGGCGCCCACCAGACATAACTGCGCAAATAGCATCCAGCCACGGCGACGCCCCAAAAAGCGGGTAAAAATGGGCAGAGACATACGATCAACCAGTGGCGACCAGGCCCATTTAAAGGCGTAGGTGAGTGCTATCCAACTGAAATAACCAATGGCGGCGCGATCAACGCCAGCTTCTCTTAACCAAAAGCTTAAGGTTGAAAATACTAACATTAACGGCAGGCCAGCCGAGAACCCGAGTAACAATAAAATAACCACGCGCTTATGATAATAAACTGACAGCGCTTCTCGAGTTCGACTAAATAATTCTGACATAAGACAACAGATAAGAGGAGAATGGCTCTAGCTTAAGCGGGCTCGCTAGATGGTTCAAGTTATTATCAAGTTATTAATAGTACAGCAATTTGAGCTTGGTCAATAAACAAGGGTATTTGTAATACTCAGGTTTGTTAAACCATGAGTTTAAGCTCAACGCTGCTATGAGTGAGCATTGGTTATATTGATGATTCAAATAATAAAAAAGTAATTAGCATAGCGCTTATAACAAGCTGTGTTGTAACTAAAAAGACCCACTAAATAGTGGGTCTAATGCCAACACAACCTTGAGGCACTTCACCACCGCTATTAATGTAATCACAGCAATCGTGAACTTGTTGACGTAAATATTGATTACCGCGGATAACCATTGCTGGCCATTCATGAAAACAGTGCAATAAATGCCAAAATACTTTTTCAGTATCAGTTGGAGTCATAGTTTCAGGAGGGTTATCTAAGTCGACGGCTTGCCACTCTTCCAATACATCCCACATGTAGAGCTTGATTTCATGGTGATCTAGTTGGTTATCTAAGAAGGCTTTTCCATAATACGCCAGTTGAGGGGCTTTGGTTTCTATAAAATCATTGGGCGTCATCGTCTTTGGCGTTGTTATCTTAATTGGCATGAGAAGCGTCCTTATAATTCCATTTATTGACCAATAAGGTTTGTTACAAGATAGACTAAAGTATAGTTGGTTATCTTGAACATTCACTCGGATTTACAAAGTAAAATGAAATTCAGTATTTATGACTAGATAATCATCGCTAGGCATTGTAAAAAACTACAAAAAAGCGGCGTTAAATGTATATTT